>NZ_JBJJLC010000031.1:0-258797 GCF_045449855.1 Marinobacter alkalisoli
GACCCTTTTGCTCTCTTTATTAGCCAACCAAGTAATTCGTGTGGACTCTGACCGAAGCATTCGGCTTCGTTTAAGGAGGTGATCCAGCCGCAGGTTCCCCTACGGCTACCTTGTTACGACTTCACCCCAGTCATGAACCACACCGTGGTGATCGTCCTCCCGAAGGTTAGACTAACCACTTCTGGTGCAATCCACTCCCATGGTGTGACGGGCGGTGTGTACAAGGCCCGGGAACGTATTCACCGTGACATTCTGATTCACGATTACTAGCGATTCCGACTTCACGGAGTCGAGTTGCAGACTCCGATCCGGACTACGACGCGTTTTGTGAGATTAGCTCCCCCTCGCGGGTTTGCAGCCCTCTGTGCGCGCCATTGTAGCACGTGTGTAGCCCTGGCCGTAAGGGCCATGATGACCTGACGTCATCCCCACCTTCCTCCGGTTTGTCACCGGCAGTCTCCCTAGAGTTCTCAGCCGAACTGCTAGCAACTAGGGATAGGGGTTGCGCTCGTTACGGGACTTAACCCAACATCTCACGACACGAGCTGACGACGGCCATGCAGCACCTGTGTCAGAGTTCCCGAAGGCACCAATCCATCTCTGGAAAGTTCTCTGCATGTCAAGGCCAGGTAAGGTTCTTCGCGTTGCGTCGAATTAAACCACATGCTCCACCGCTTGTGCGGGCCCCCGTCAATTCATTTGAGTTTTAACCTTGCGGCCGTACTCCCCAGGCGGTCTACTTAGTGCGTTAGCTGCGCCACTAAGACTTCAAGAGTCCCAACGGCTAGTAGACATCGTTTACGGCGTGGACTACCAGGGTATCTAATCCTGTTTGCTCCCCACGCTTTCGCACCTCAGTGTCAGTGTTGGTCCAGGTAGCCGCCTTCGCCACTGGTGTTCCTTCCTATATCTACGCATTTCACCGCTACACAGGAAATTCCACTACCCTCTACCACACTCGAGCCTGACAGTTCGAAATGCCGTTCCCAGGTTAAGCCCGGGGCTTTCACATCTCGCTTATCAAACCACCTACGCGCGCTTTACGCCCAGTAATTCCGATTAACGCTTGCACCCTCCGTATTACCGCGGCTGCTGGCACGGAGTTAGCCGGTGCTTCTTCTGTGAGTAACGTCAAGCCTCATGGGTATTAGCCATAAGGTTTTCCTCCTCACTGAAAGTGCTTTACAACCCGAAAGCCTTCTTCACACACGCGGCATGGCTGGATCAGGGTTGCCCCCATTGTCCAATATTCCCCACTGCTGCCTCCCGTAGGAGTTCGGGCCGTGTCTCAGTCCCGATGTGGCTGATCATCCTCTCAGACCAGCTACGGATCGTCGCCTTGGTAGGCTCTTACCCCACCAACTAGCTAATCCGACTTAGGCACATCCAATAGCGCAAGGTCCGAAGATCCCCTGCTTTCCCCCGAAGGGCGTACGCGGTATTAATCCGGGTTTCCCCGGGCTATCCCCCACTACTGGGCAGTTTCCTAAGCATTACTCACCCGTCCGCCGCTCGTCAGCGGGGAGCAAGCTCCCCCTGTTACCGCTCGACTTGCATGTGTTAAGCCTGCCGCCAGCGTTCAATCTGAGCCATGATCAAACTCTTCAGTTTAAATCATACAAGAATCCGAAGATTCCCTATTCTTGCTCAAGACAAAACTCAATTTCGACGAGTCACTGTCCTGATATTTCGTATCCGAAACACCTCGGCCAGCGCCCACACGAATTACTTGGTTAACTTTTTAAAGAGCGTTCGGGGCTTGCCCGATCAAGGTGGCGTATTCTACATCGCTCCGCCGCCTTGTCAACCGTTTATTTCTCGCTGTTTCCGTCTCCGGAAACCGCCGAAAAACTCACCGGCTTACTGCTGTATCGAGGCGCGCATTCTACACTGAACCGCCACCTTGTCAACCGCTTTCTGAAGAAATTTGAAACTCGTTTTCTTCAATACTTTCAAACAGTTGCCTTTCGAATCCGGAGCCGCCTCAGTGGCTTACCCCTCGAAAGAGATGCGCATTCTACAGAGCTCAGGCGAGGTGTCAACGGTTCATTCAAAACTTTTTCCAAAGACCGTCACTGCCCCACTAAATATCCACTTTTACGGCTGCTGCGGAACGGGTTGCCTTTGCCCTGGCTTCTTCTATCGATTCCGCTTTCGCAAGGGCAACGCCCATGCGGCGGCGCCCCTTCAGTTCCGGCTTACCAAACAGCCTTAACTGGGTATCGGGATGAGCCAGCGCATGTTCAAGACCGGCATAAGACACCTCTGAAGAATCCCCTTCCGGGAGGATCACGGCTGAGGCGGAAGGCCCCTGCTGGCGAATCGCCGGTACCGGCAACCCGAGGATTGCAAGGGCATGAAGTGCAAACTCAGACAGATCCTGGGAAACCAGTGTCACCAGGCCGGTGTCATGAGGGCGAGGTGACACTTCGGAAAACCAAACATCGTCTTCCTTTATGAAAAGCTCAACCCCGTATACGCCATAACCGCCAAGGTTGCCCGCGACGGCTTCCGCTATCTCCCTTGAGCGGGCCAGGGCTTTTGCACTCATCGGTTGCGGTTGCCAGGATTCCCGGTAGTCACCGTCCTCCTGACGGTGACCTATCGGATCACAGAAGGAGATACCATCCCGGTGCTTCACCGTCAGCAATGTGATTTCGTAATCAAAATCCACAAAGCCCTCAACAATCACTCGCCCCTTACCTGCCCTGCCGCCGGTTTGTGCATACTCCCAGGCCGCCTCAATATCGTTTTCCGTTTTGACGGTGCTTTGCCCTTTACCAGATGAGCTCATCACCGGCTTCACCACCAGAGGCAAACCGATTTCCCGGACCGCCTCCAGATAATCTTCCCGGGTTTCGGCAAACCGGTACGGAGACGTAGGCAGTCCCAACTCTTCTGCCGCAAGCCGCCGGATCCCTTCACGATTCATGGTGAGATTGACCGCCCGGGCCGTCGGTATAACCCGATACCCTTCTTTCTCCAACTCCACCAGCTCAGGTGTTGCAATCGCCTCGATCTCCGGAACAATCAGATTGGGGCGCTCCTGTTCAATAACCGCGCGAAGCGCCTTACCATCCAGCATATCCACGACATGACTACGATGGGCAACCTGCATCGCCGGCGCGTTGGCGTAGCGATCAACTGCAATCACCTCGACACCAAGACGCTGGAGCTCAATGACAACTTCCTTCCCCAACTCCCCCGAGCCACAGAACAGGACTTTGAAGGCATTTGATTTCAGCGGTGTACCAACGCGCACGGTTTCAGACATCGTTCAGGGTTCCTGTAGCTTCAAGGTTTACAGCGCAACTTTCTCTTCACGCCTGGCAACTTTCTTTAGAACATCACGGCGCTCATCATTGGTCATCCGGGTCCAGCGCATGATCTCATCACCGGTCCGATGGCATCCGATGCAGACATCATTGGCATCAAGAGCGCAGACACTGACGCACGGAGAGCGCACCTTATCAGCGACTTTCATTGTTCAGGCTCATACGGTGCCAGTTGACCAAGATAGCGCTCGGCATTCTCGACATAATGAAGGGCGCTGAGCTCCAGCATCTTCTTCTGGTTGTCATTCAGTTCGCGCTTGATCTTGCCAGGCGACCCTACAACCATGGAGCCATCGGGAATTTCCATGCCCTCGGGTATCAGAGTGTTGGCCCCTATCAGGCAGTGCTTGCCGATCTTTGCACCGTTAAGGATCACGGCATTGATGCCGATCAGCGAATAGTCACCGATATTGCAGCCGTGAAGCATCGCCTTGTGGCCCACCGTAACACCGCGACCGAGGGTCAGAGGGATCCCCGGATCGGTATGAAGTACTGAGCCATCCTGCACGTTGGACTCGGGACCAATCGTAATCAGATCGTTATCCCCACGGATGACCACGTTAAACCAGATACTGGCCTTGTCCATCAACCGGACACTGCCAATGACCGTTGCGTTGTCGGCGACATATTGACCAGCGCCCTCCAGCTCTGGCTTGCGATCGCCCAGCGAATAAAACATATCAGCCTCCTGTGCGGGAAGTTTTGGGAGTGGGTGGTTCCAGAAGATCAATGCCAGCGCCGTATACGGCGTTGAGAAAATCGACCAGCACCACAGCCGACAATCCCCAGATCTGGTAACGCTCCCATCGGTAGCAGGGAACATAAAAAGTATGATTCAGAAAATCGAGAGCATCCGTACGCTCTCTATTGTCCTCCAGGAAAAATTCCAGAGGAACCCGAAAAATACTCTCGATTTCATAGGGATTCGCAGTCAACGGGTGATCGCAAGGAATCACACCCACGTAAGGTGTCACCAATATCCCATACCGCGACATGACCTGACTGAGTGGCGCGACTACCCGCACCTGGTCCGGGGGTAATCCGATTTCCTCGTGTGTTTCCCGGAGCGCTGTTGCCGCCAGGGAGGGATCGGACACATCCCGTTTACCGCCAGGGAAAGCCACCTGCCCTCGATGGGTATTGAGATTGGACGACCTTAGTGTGAACACCATTTCGGGATTCCGGTGATCGTCTGTAACCGGTACAAGAATTCCGGCCTCCGGATAATCCAACGCCAGTTGACGGGGCGCGTATCCGGCAAGTCGTTCTTTAAGGAGGTCGTGCAAAACCCTGCTCCACTTACGACTGACTATTGAATGAGACAGCGGCAGCACAGATCGTTAAACTTGCTACCAAACATTTTATATAAGTATACGGTGAAACCCATGAAATACTGCAGCACATGCGGCCATCCTGTTGAACAACGAATTCCCCAGGGCGATAACCGCCACCGCTATGTGTGCGTGAGCTGCGAAACCATACATTACCAGAACCCCCGTATCGTAGCGGGCACAGTTCCCATTTGGGAAGGCCGCATTCTGCTTTGCCGGCGCGCCATCGAACCTCGCTATGGCTACTGGACCCTGCCGGCCGGTTTCATGGAAAACGCGGAAACCACCATCGAAGCCGCCGCCCGGGAAACCCGGGAAGAGGCGCTCGCCGAGGTCAACATTGATGGCCTCTACACGATTATCGATGTCCCTCACATCAATCAGGTACACATGTTCTATCGTGCGACGCTGATCGACGGCACCTACGGGGCCGGTGAGGAATCCCTGGAAACCCAGCTGTTCGATCTTGATGACATTCCATGGGACGAGATTTCATTTCCGACGGTCCGGAAAACCCTGGAGCTCTACCTGGAAGATCTGAGACGCGAATCCTTCCAGGTACATGTCAGTGACATTCGCTACTCAATCAAAGCCCGCACGTAAGACCCGCTACATAGCCTCCATTCGATAGACTTCGTAGGCGGGCTCTTCATAGGGGTGCGCCTTCTTGAACGCTGCCAGCGCCTCACTGATGAGTTCGTCTTTACATACAAGCTCGACCTTGTATTCATCCACCACTTCCAGTTCGCCCTGCTGACCAAGAAACGGCTGACTGCCGTCCAGAGGACGGAACTGCCCCTGCCCCCGACATTGCCAGGCACAACAGTCGTAATCACCGATGCGGCCCGCCCCGGTTTCAAATAGCGCCGCTTTGGTTTGTTCCAGGTGTGTTTCCGGCACGAAATAACAAAGCTTGTACATGGCTTTCACTCCTCGAAACGAAACATCCGCCCCAACAACGTCGGATATTTTTTGTACAGATTAAGCATTTACCCACTTACCCACAGAATCTGTGGATAACTCTGGGGAAAGTTTTTGGGTACGTGCCCCCATCCCCCGTGATTACTGCACTTCCGTTAAATTGGCGACAAATTCACCTAAAGCAATAAACTCTTATTTATCAATATCTTACTAAAGTCGATCAAAAGTTGAACCAAAAATCATCTAATTGCTCATGGATCGCACAGCATGGCACCAACAATGTGCATAAACGTAACGAGTCAAGAGAAAAAATACCATTTCCAGGAGAAATTCCCCTTGAATTATGCACAGACTTGAGACTTGCAGGCACAAAAAAACCGGCCGAAGGACTTGCAGTTTTGCAACCCCTCAGGCCGGCTCCGGTTCAAGCGGAGTGATCAGCCAAACCAGCGACGCGCATTGCGGAACATCCGCATCCAGGGACCGTCTTCCTGCCACTCGCCAGGACGCCAGGAATGCTGAACCGCGCGGAACACCCGCTCAGGGTGAGGCATCATGATGGTAACCCGGCCATCACGCGTGGTCACACCGGTAATGCCGGCCTCGGAGCCGTTGGGGTTATATGGGTAACGCTCGGTCGCCCGGGCGCGATTATCCACATACCTCAAGGCCACCAGCTCGCTTTCCTCCAGCGCCGAAGCGGAGGCGGCGCCACCAAATTCGACGCGGCCCTCTCCGTGGGCAACCGCAATGGGCATCTTCGAGCCCGCCATACCGTCCATAAAGGCTGACGGGGAAGGCATGACTTCGGCCATCACCAGACGCGCTTCAAACTGCTCTGACTGGTTGCGCACAAAGCGTGGCCATCCCTCACTGCCCGGGATCAGCTCATGGAGGTTGGAGAGCATCTGACAGCCGTTACAGACACCCAGCGCCAGGGTGTCCTGACGATTGAAGAATGCCGCAAACTGGTCCCGGACACGATCACTGAACAGAATCGACTTGGCCCAGCCTTCGCCCGCTCCCAGCACGTCACCGTATGAGAAGCCCCCGCACGCCACAAGGCTGTTGAAACCTTCCAGCGAGATGCGACCGGAGAGCAGGTCACTCATATGAACATCAACCGACTCGAATCCAGCCCGGTCGAAGGCCGCCGCCATTTCAACCTGACCATTAACACCCTGCTCCCTGAGCACGGCGACCTTTGGTCGGGTACCGGTGTTCACAAATGGAGCGGCGATGTCTTCATTGATATCGTAACTGAGATCGACACTGAGCCCGGGATCTTCCAGATCCAGCAGATTGTCGAACTCTTCCTGCGCGCACTCGGCATTATCACGCAGGGACTGGACGCGATAGCTGGTTTCCGCCCACAACCGCTGCAAATCAGCCCGGGCTTCATCGACCACCGCTGTGCCTCTGAAGGTAAAGCGGACGCGATCGTCCTCCCTCAAAGAACCAATCACCGAGGTATGATCGCCAAGACCGGCTCCGGAGAACTGTTGCAGTACAAAATCGGTGTCTTCGCGGCGCACCTGGATGACAGCCCCGAGCTCTTCGTTGAACAGCTCCCGGGCAAACTGGGAGGCTTCTTCTGCCAGTCCGTCCAGCTTGATGTCGATGCCGGTGTGACCCGCAAAGCTCATTTCGGCGAGGGTTACGAACAGACCGCCGTCCGAGCGATCATGATAGGCCAGCAATTTATTGTCGCCGTTGAGCCCCTGAATAACCGCAAAGAACGCCTTGATGTCCTCAGGGTCGTCCAGGTCGGGAGCAACAGCGCCTACGTGGCGATATACCTGCGCCAGGGCCGAACCACCAAGACGGTTCTGGCCCGCGGCCAGATCAATCAGGATCAGGTCGGTTTCGCCGGCGTCCGTTATCAGCTGCGGTGTCAGCGTTCGTGCCACGTCAGTAACCGGAGCGAAACCGCTGATAATCAGGGACAGTGGCGATGTCACACTCTTCTGCTCACCGCTGTCTTCGTCCCAGACGGTTTTCATGGACATGGAATCCTTGCCCACCGGGATGGTAATGCCCAGCTCGGGGCACAGCTCCATACCCACCGCACGAACGGTTTCGTAAAGATTTTCATCCTCACCCGGGTGGCCCGCTGCAGCCATCCAGTTCGCGGACAAGCGGATATCAGACAGCTCCGCAATGGACGCCGCGGCGAGGTTGGTGATCACCTCTCCCACGGCCATGCGTCCGGAAGCCGGAGCATCAATCACTGCGACCGGGGTTCGCTCGCCCATCGCCATGGCTTCACCGGTACGGACATCGAAAGAGCTTGCCGTAACAGCCACATCGCTGACCGGCACCTGCCAGGGTCCGACCATCTGGTCCCGGGCCACCAGCCCCGTGATGGTACGATCCCCGATCGTAATCAGGAAACTCTTGGAGCCAACCGATGGCAACCGTAATACCCGCCTGATAGCGTCGTTCAGATCCACCTTGGTGGAGTCGAAGATCGGCTTGGTAAAGGAAGACCGGGATACGCTACGGTGCATGCGCGGCGGCTTGCCGAACAGCACCTCCATGGGAAGGTCAACGGGCTTGTCATCAAAATAGGAGTCACCCAGTTCCAGGTGATGCGCTTCGGTGGCTTCACCAATGACTGCGTACGGGCAACGCTCACGACGGCACAACGCATCAAACTGTTTCAGGTTCTCCGCTGCCACCGCCATGACGTAGCGTTCCTGGGATTCGTTGCACCAGATTTCAAGCGGGGACATGCCCGGCTCATCGCTGGGAATATCGCGCAGCTCGAACTTGCCACCACGACCACCATCCTTGACCAGTTCCGGCATGGCGTTCGACAGGCCACCGGCACCGACATCATGAATGAAGGCGATGGGGTTGTTCTCACCCATCTGCCAGCAGCGGTCAATCACTTCCTGGCAACGGCGCTCCATCTCCGGGTTATCACGCTGTACAGAGGCAAAATCCAGGTTTTCGTTACTGACGCCGGAATCCATGGACGACGCAGCACCGCCACCGAGGCCAATCAGCATGGAGGGACCACCAAGCACAATCAGT
Source organism: Marinobacter alkalisoli (assembly GCF_045449855.1). Classification (NCBI taxonomy): domain Bacteria; kingdom Pseudomonadati; phylum Pseudomonadota; class Gammaproteobacteria; order Pseudomonadales; family Marinobacteraceae; genus Marinobacter; species Marinobacter alkalisoli. The sequence goes on from NZ_JBJJLC010000031.1 coordinate 8,627, forward strand.
TTGGCCCCGACCGGGATATTGCCTTTCTCCACATGCTCGCCCCGGATGTTGCCGAGACCACCGGCAATCATGATGGGCTTGTGATAACCGCGAACTTCCTCACCGGCCGCGCCCGGCACCAACTCTTCAAAGGTGCGGAAGTAACCGGCCAGATTCGGACGGCCAAATTCGTTGTTAAATGCGGCGCCGCCGATCGGCCCCTCAATCATGATGTCCAGGGGCGAGGCAATGCGGTCCGGCTTGCCGTAACCGATTTCCCAGGGCTGCGGATCATCGGGGATATTCAGGTTCGACACCGTAAAGCCCGCCAGCCCGGCTTTTGGCTTCGAGCCGCGACCGGTTGCGCCCTCGTCACGTATCTCGCCACCGGAACCAGTCGCGGCGCCGGCAGCAGGCGCGATCGCCGTGGGGTGATTATGGGTTTCCACCTTCATCAGGATGTGGATGTCTTCCTGGTTGTACCCGTAAATACCGGTCTCAGGATCCGGGAAGAAACGACCACCACGGCTGCCACGAATAACGGAGGCATTGTCCTTGTAGGCGGACAGCACCCCTTCACTGTTCATTTCATAAGTGTTGCGAATCATCGCGAACAGGGACTTTTCCTGCCCTTCCCCGTCGATATCCCAGGAAGCATTGAAGATTTTGTGGCGGCAATGCTCGGAGTTCGCCTGGGCAAACATCATGAGCTCAACGTCGGTAGGGTCGCGCTCCAGCTCCGTGAACGACTTCACCAGATAATCAATCTCATCTTCCGCCAGCGCCAGTCCCAGTGACTGGTTCGCCTCCACCAGAGCATCGCGACCACCGGCCAGGACCGGCACGCGGTTCAGCAAACGGGGCTCTTCATGACTGAACAGTAATTCCGCGCCGCCCATTTCATGAAATACTTTCTGGGTCATGCGGTCATGCAGGAGGGCGGCGATTTTCTCGCGCTGGGCCAGGTTCAGCTTGCGGTTGGCGCGGACGTAATAGGCAACACCCCGCTCAATCCGACGAATCTGACGCAGGCCGCAATTACGGGCGATATCGGTTGCCTTGCTCGACCAGGGAGACAGGGTACCGGGGCGCGGAACAACAAGAAACAGAACGCCCTCGGGCTCTTCCACCTGCACGCTCGGCCCGTAGGTCAGCAATCGGTCCAGAATGGCCTGTTCCGGCTCGGAAAGCTCGAACTCCAGATCGGTGAAGTGCATGAACTCGGCATAGACGTGCTCAACTTCTGGCACAACGTCCTGAATGCGAGCATGCAATTTGCTGGAGCGGAAAGGCGAAAGCGCTGGAGCGCCGCGAAGTTCAAGCATGATAGAAACCTGTATCGCGCGAAACTGGGAGGTCAGGGCGCCTGCCAGAATTGGCAGAAGGCACCCGGCCATCTGAAAGGCCGCCATGATACTTGAAAGCGTGGCAGGGATACAGCGCCACACGTGTAATTACGGCCATGTAAAATTGACATTGTTTTGCATATAAATTGATCACGTTTATTGACCGGCACGACCGGACCGGAGATCATGGTTTTGTGGCAACGGACGCCACCATCAGCGAAGAACTCGGATCAACCTGCACCGGCTTCAACGGTGATCGCACCAGCGGGGTTTGGTCGTACACTCAGGATCCTGCAGCAGTACCAGGGGAGACCAGGGATTTGTCAAAACTCAAATGGTATGCCAGAAGCCGATTGATGCACTGGCTTTTGCCTTTCGCTATTGTCATGTTGGCAGGTGGATGCTCCAGGCCGACCACATTGCAGGAGATCCGCTCGGAAGGCGTACTTCATATTATCACCCGCACTGCCCCGTCCATATACTTTGAGGGACGTGATGGCATCACCGGCTATGACTACGAACTCGCCAAACGCTTTGCTGAGGAGCTGGGCGTGGAACTTCGGGTGCGCGTGGCCGGGAACAACACCGAAATCCTGTCTGTACTTAATCGCAATTTCGCCCACATTGGCCTGGCTGGCCTGTCGAATCGTCCCGGGCTGGCTGAAAAATATCACGCATTGCCGACGGGAATTGAGGCCGAGTCCGTGGTTGTCTACCACCGGGGCACTGACCGCCCGGAAACCGTCGAAGACCTGGCCGGCACCACCGTGCACCTGGTGGCCGACAGCAACCACGAGCACCGACTGCTGGAGCTCCGGGAAAAACATCCGGATCTGAACTGGCAGGTTCACGCCACGCTGGATGCAGCCGGCGTCCTGGCACGTGTGGAGTCCGGGGAATTCACCATGGCCATTGTGTCGTCGAACGAGCTGGACCTGAACCACGTATACTTTCCGCAGGTGAAGGAATCCTTTTCCCTGGGCGAACCGGAAGAACTGGCCTGGCTTTTCCCCGCAGAGCAGGACGATTCATTAACGACGGCCGCACGGGATTTTCTCAACCAGCTCCGTGAAGACGGCACTCTCGCACAGTTGTCTGAAAGGTTTTACGGCCACCTTGACCGCCTCAACTACGTGGGTGCCCGCACCTTCGCTCACCACGCCAACAATCGCCTGCCGAAATATGAAGCGCTTTTCCGCAGCTATGCCGAGGATTACGGCATTGACTGGCGGTTACTGGCTGCGATCGGTTACCAGGAATCCCATTGGCGCCCGAATGCCGTGTCTCCCACCGGGGTCCGGGGCCTGATGATGCTGACACGGAATACCGCAGGCCAGATTGGTATCAACAACCGGCTGGATGCGGAAGAAAGCATCCATGGCGGCGCGAAGTACTTTACTCTCGTTCACCGCCAGATCCCTGACCGCATTCCGGAACCAGACCGGACCTGGTTCGCACTGGCTTCCTACAATGTGGGTTTCGGCCACCTAGAAGACGCACGAAGACTGACAGAAGACGCTGGCAGGAATCCGGACCGCTGGATGGACGTCAAGGAATTCCTGCCATTGCTGGCGCAGAAAGAATGGTACTCAAAGACCCGTTATGGGTATGCCCGGGGACACGAACCGGTGATCTATGTGCAGAACATCCGCCGCTACTACGACGTTCTGGCCTGGATGACGGAACCGGAGGAGGAACGCCCCGCACCGAAAGAGCCCTGGTTCGTGGAACTGGATGGAGCTGAGGCCAGCGACGGTTCCGCCAGCTCCAGGTCCGAAGGCGACATGCGAGCCATGTTACCGCGAGAGCTGGGAATGATTCCTCCCACCTTATAACGGCCGGGTCATCACCACTCCCCGTCTTCCCGCTCCACATAATCAAGCGCTGCCTCGACATGAGCCGAAGCGAACCCACGTCGCGTCAGGAACCTCGCCTGTCGCGCCTTCTCCTCCCAGTCTTCACGGATATCGATTCCGCCAAACCGTTTCAGACGCAACCGGATAGCCCGCTCCGACCAGTCTTTGTCATTCAGATCGTTCACACAGGCCGGGGTGTGGTGCACGCCTCGCTGCTGAAGCTCGGCAAGGATGCGGAGCGGACCGTAACCAAGATCCATGCGTTGGCGGGCGTAGATATCGGCAAAACGGTCATCATCCAGCCACCCTTCCGCTTCATAGTCATCCAGCACCGGCTCAATCACCTCATTGGGGATTTTTCGCTGCCGTAACTTGAGACTGAGCTCCAGCCTGCTGTGCTCTCGCCTGGCCAGCAACCGCAGCGCTGCCGAGCGGGCCCTGTATTCCAGATCCTCCGGATTTTCCTGTTTTCCCATTCTGACCCTTCCCGCAAACGCAGACAAAACGCTAGACTAGCCCCACTTACCAAAGCGGCTGCCTGATATCCAGGCAACCCGCTGACTTCTCCGGCTCCCTGCCATGGGATGCCGATGGTCGGTGCCGGCACACTGTGCCCCACACCGGGAACTGGTTTCAATATTCAAGGATACCCTGATGGCTGCATTCATCCAGAAACTGTTCAAAAACCGTAAATCCGCCGGAAAATCAGGTGCGACACCGGGTCGGGCAAAAGCCGCGCCGGTGCAACAGAAAGAGACACCGGAAGTGGACCTGAGGAAAGAGCAGCTTGAGGAACAAAAGCAGCAATTAGCTGGCTCTCCAACCGGGGATCAGCTTGAGCGGCTGGCCATCAGCGGATTAACCGCTGACCTGCGTACCGAGGCAGCCCGCCATATTACCGACAAATCCGCTCTGCAACGGGTGCAGAAAGAAGCCAAGGGGCGCGATAAGGCCGTCTATCAGCTGGTACGCCAGGCCCTGCAGGAAATCCGCCATGAAGAAGAACAGCAACAGAAAACCCGGGAACGCATAGAAACGTTGGTGGCCCAGGCGGGAGACCAGGCCCGCAGCGAAGACACCAAACTCTACGAAGCCCGCCTGGACGCTCTGCTCAGGCAGTGGGCCGAAGTAGAGCATGAAGCCTCCAGTGAGCAAACCACCGAATTCCTCGAAGCCGTTCACCGCTGCCGCGAACGGGTCGAGCACCTGAAGGCCGAGGCTGAGCAGACCCTGCGCCAGCAGGAGCAACAGAAACAACGCACCGAAACCCTTGAACTGCTGCAAGCAACGCTAGACGAGCTCAAACAGCAATCACCGGACCAGGCACCCTCCCTTTCAACACTGGATGCGCTGCAAAAGACCCAGGAAAACCGCTGGCTGGAGGCCACCCGCGAAACGTCGGTTGAGAAGCACGAACAGAAAACCTACGAAAGCTGCATGCAACCGCTGCGCAATTACATCGGGGCGCTGAAGCGATTTACCCAGCACCGGGAACAGCTGTCTGCCCTGTCGGAAAATCAGTCCGGGGATGGAGACCCGCAGAACGAGGCCCGGGAACTGATCAAGATCATTGACTGGCCAACAGACTTCAGTCGCCCCGCCCAGTTGGAGACTGTCTGTAAAATGGCCGGCACGGCCAAAACAAAACCGTCCCCAAAGCGCGACAGCAAGGAACAGAAACAACTGGCTGATGCCTTGAAAGCCAACCTGGAGAAGCTGGACACAGCGCTTGAGGCCAAGCAGCTCAAGGAATCCAGGCAGCTGTTCAAACACGCCCAGCACCAGTTCAGGGATCTCGATCACCGGCACGGCAAACCATTCCAGGCACGTATTCAACTTCTGGGCGGGCAACTCCGCGAACTGACAGACTGGCAGGGATTTGCAACCGAACCCAAACAGATAGCCCTGTGTGAACAGATGGAATATCTGGCCACCCAGCCAATAGAGCCGGAAGCTAAAGCCGAGCGCATACACGAGCTTCAGAACGAATGGCGTGAGCTGGGCGGTTCGTCTGACCGGGCGCTTTGGACTCGCTTCAAAGCCGCCTCAGACAAGGCATATGAACCGTGCAAAGCCTACTTTTCAGCCAAGTCCGGCCTCAAACAGGCCAACCTGGAAAAGCGTAAAGCGATCTGCGAGGAGCTGGAAACCTTCCTCGGCGCCGCCGACTGGTCCGCGATCGACTGGAAAACCGCCGAGCGTATACACCAGACAGCGCGCCAGGAATGGAAAGCGGCCTGGCCCATTGAGTTCCGGGACAATCGGCCGGTACAAAAACGCTTTGACGCATTACTGAAAAAACTCGAAGACCCCTTGGATGCAGAGCGCCAGAAGAACGAAGCGCTGAAACAGGACATCGTCGACCGCGCCAACGCTCTGATCAACCATGAGCCCTTGACCGACGCGATGAATCAGGCCAAGGCGCTACAGACTGAATGGACACAAATCGGCATCACCCGACACCGGGAGGACCGCAAACTTTGGCAGGCGTTCCGCAAAGCCTGTGACGAAATCTTCGCCCGTCGCGATGCCCGGAAGTCCGAGCAGCAACAAGCTGCCAGGGAAGCCGACGAGCGGGTGGAATCGGTGATTGCCGCCTGTGAAGCCCTGAATGGCGATGAAACCGATGCCGGCACAATCGAGAACGCGCTGGATGATCTCAAAACCCTGGCGTCGGAACCCGTATCGCAATCAGTCCGGGATCGCATGGGGGAGCAGAAGCGCCGCTTGTCGGACATACTGGAAGACCTTAAAACCCGGAGCAAGGTGCAGTCCTGGCAGGACCACGTCCAGGCCCGGCTTGCCGGCAATCAGGATAACGACAGCATCCCGGCGGCATGGCCGGCGCTGGCCGACGAGCCTGACACTATGGACGCCAGGGAGCTGGTCATCCGCGCAGAGATTCTGACCGGCGCGCCCTCCCCTGAATCGGATCAGGGACGGCGAATGGAAATTCAGGTACAGCGCCTGGCGGACGGCATGGGAAACACAGGAGATACGGATAGCGACAAGAATCGTAAGTTGGAAAGCCTGGTGGCGAACTGGTGCATCCAGCAACCCCAGGAAGCGCTTGACGGTGATCTGGCGACGCGTCTGAATAAGGCACTGGAAACGCTGCTGGGCTGAAGGTCACATCCTCAGTCCCTCTGATGGCTCGCCACAAAATCCCTGGCATCCTTAACGGCAGCCAGGGATTTTTGCTTCATACTCTTTAGTTCGTCATCTCCCAGGTAGAACATCATATCGATAGAGTGGCAGTAATATCGCGGTGGTAACCGGTTGAGGGCAACGCACATCACATCCGTCAGGAAGTCGGCAGTATCGGAGTCCTCCCGGGTGGCATCAATTGCATCCACCACCAGCCTTTCATAGAAATTGTCGATCGCATCTCTCAGGGACATTTTCAGCCTCCTGTTTCGATATGCCTGTAGTTAAACCATAGATCCCCCCAGCCCCCTTGTCATGGACCCGGTGAGCACTTTCGCCAATGCGATTGGCAGCCGGCGTCATTACCCACGGTGCCTGCAACCCGCTATGGTTAGTGCATCGGACTATCGTCCCGAAACAATAACCACCAGAGGAATAGCAATGACCACCGAAGCGTATATCTTCGATGCAGTACGCACCCCCCGGGGGCGCGGCAAGAAAGACGGTTCCCTGCACAGCGTCAAGCCCATCACGCTGCTGACCACCGTTCTCAACGCACTGCAGGAGAGGAACAGCCTGGACACTGCCCAGGTAGACGATATCGTGATGGGGTGTGTCACCGCCGTTGGCGATCAGGGCGCGGATATTGCCAAGACTGCTGCCCTGGCTGCCGACTGGGATGAAAAAGTGGCCGGCGTCACCCTGAACCGTTTCTGTGCCTCCGGCCTGGAAGCGGTCAACCTGGCCGCCATGAAAGTGCGTTCCGGCTGGGAAGATATGGTCGTGGCCGGCGGCGTGGAAGCCATGTCCCGTGTGCCCATGGGTTCCGACGGCGGCGCCTGGGCAACCGACCCCGCCACCAACCTGCACACCGGTTTCATGCCCCAGGGCATTGGCGCCGACCTGATCGCGACGATCGAAGGCTTCAGCCGTGAAGATGTGGATGGTTTCGCGGTAAAATCCCAGCAAAAAGCAGCCAGTGCCTGGGAAAAGGGCCATTTCGTCAAATCCATCATTCCCGTGACCGATCAGAATGGCGTGGTCATCCTGGATCGCGACGAACAGGTCCGCGCCAACACCACGGTTGAATCTCTCGCCGGGCTGAAGCCTTCTTTCCAGATGATGGGCGAGATGGGCTTCGATGGCGTCGCGCGGGAAAAATACCATTACGTGGAAAAGATCAACCACGTACATCATGCGGGCAACTCCTCCGGTATCGTGGACGGCGCTACCGCCATGCTGATTGGCAGCGAAGCCAAGGGCAAAGCCCTGGGGCTCAAACCACGGGCGCGCATCGTGGCAACTGCGGTCACCAGCACCGATCCCACCATCATGCTCACCGGCCCTGCCCCTGCTACCCGCAAGGCACTGGAAAAGGCCGGCATGACCGTCGATCAGATCGACCTGTTTGAAGTGAACGAAGCGTTTGCCTCTGTGGTCATGCGCTTCCAGAAGGAACTGTCTGTTCCGGATGAAAAAGTGAACGTCAACGGCGGCGCCATCGCCATGGGCCACCCGCTGGGTGCCACCGGCGCCATGATTCTGGGCACCCTGCTCGATGAACTGGAACGCCGTGAACTGCGCTTCGGTCTCGCCACCCTGTGTGTGGGCGGCGGTATGGGTATTGCCACCATCATCGAGCGCATCTGAGCCCGACACTTTTTCTGACAGGAGAACCGAATTATGAGCGCCATCCATTACGACCTGGTTTCAGACCAGATTCTGACCCTGACCATTGATATGCCGGGCCAGTCCGCCAACACCATGAATGCGGACTTCCGCCAGGGGCTGACCGAGACCGTTGCAAAGGTCAAAGAAGACCTCGACAGCATCCGCGGCATTATCGTTACATCCGCCAAGAAAACCTTCTTCGCCGGTGGCGACCTGAAAGAGCTGCACAAAGTTACCCGCGACGATGCCCAGGCTTTCGAAGACATGGTCAACGGCCTGAAAGCGGAAATGCGGGCCCTGGAGACCTGCGGCAAGCCCGTGGTTGCCGCCATTAACGGTTCCGCTCTGGGCGGCGGCCTGGAGATTGCCCTGGCCTGCCATCACCGCATTGTTCTGGACAACGACAGCATCCAACTGGGTCTTCCCGAAGTGACCCTGGGCCTGTTGCCCGGCGGTGGCGGCACCCAGCGTCTGCCCCGGATGATCGGCCTGGAGGCCGCGTTCCCATTCCTGATGGAAGGCAAGAAGGTCAAACCCAAAGCTGCCCTGAAAGCCGGCATCGTCAATGAGCTGGCTTCATCGCCGGAAGAGATGATGACCAAGGCCCGCGCCTTCATCGAAGCCAATCCCAAATGCCAGCAACCGTGGGATCAGAAAGGCTTCAAGCTGCCCGGTGGCGCCCCTCACCATCCGGCCATGGCTCAGAAGCTGGCGATTGCGCCAGCCATGCTCAAGCAGAAGACCAAGGGCTGCTACCCGGCACCGGAGCGCATTCTCTCCGCCGCCGTGGAAGGCGCTCAGGTGGACTTCGACAACGGCTGCCTGATCGAAACCCGTTATTTCGCCGAGCTGGTCATTGGCCAGGTGGCCAAGAACATGACCGGCACCTTCTGGTTCCAGCTGAACGCCATCAACGCCGGCGGCAGCCGTCCTGAAGGTGTTGAAAAGGAAACCTTCAAGAAGGTGGGTGTTCTGGGTGCCGGCATGATGGGCGCCGGCATCGCCTACTCCACCGCAACCCGCGGTATTGAGGTCGTCCTCAAGGACGTATCGGTGGAAAACGCCGAGAAAGGCAAAAGCTACTCCGAAAAACTGCTCGCCAAGAAAGTCAGCCGTGGCCGCATGACCGAAGAGCAGAAAGCCGAAGTACTGGGCCGTATCAAGGCCACGGATTCTGCCGACGACCTGGAAGGTTGCGATCTGGTGATCGAAGCCGTCTTTGAGGACAGCAGCCTGAAAGCCAAGGTCACCCAGGAAGCAGAGCCCAAACTGGTGAACAACGGCATCTTTGCCTCCAACACCTCGACCATCCCCATTACGCAATTGGCCGAGGCTTCCGCCAAGCCGGATCATTTTATCGGCCTGCACTTCTTCTCCCCGGTGGACAAGATGCAGCTGGTGGAAATCATCGTTGGCGAGAAAACTTCCGATGAGACCCTGGCAAGAGCGTTCGATTACGTTCAGCAGATTGGTAAAATCCCCATTGTGGTCAACGACAGCCGTGGCTTCTTCACTTCACGGGTGTTCGGCACCTTCGTAAACGAGGGAATCTCCATGCTGGGCGAAGGGGTGCATCCTTCCAGCATCGAGAATGCGGGTGTTCTGTCAGGTATGCCCGTCGGGCCGCTGGCGATCTCCGATGAAGTCAGCATGACCCTGATGCAGCACATCCGCGCCCAGAGCAAGAAGGACACCGAAGCTGCTGGCGGTACCTGGCAGCCACACCCGGCGGAGGCCGTGATTGATCAGATGGTGGATACCCATAACCGCAAGGGCAAGGCTGCTGGCGCCGGGTTCTACGAGTATCCCGCCAACGGCAAGAAGTACCTGTGGCCGGAGCTGGAAAACCTGTACGTGGATGCCGGAAAGGCCAGAACGGTGAAACTCCAGGACCTGAAGGATCGCATCCTGTTTATTCAGGCCATCGAGACGGTTCGCTGCCTGGAAGAAGGTGTCCTCAAAACCGTGGAAGACGCCAATATCGGCAGCATCTTCGGCATTGGTTACGCCCCCTGGACCGGTGGCGCCATCCAGTTCATCAACCAGTATGGCGTGAGGGCCTTCGCGGAACGAGCCAAAGAACTGGCGGATCAGTACGGCGATCGCTTTGCGCCTCCGGCATTGCTGCTGGAAAAAGCCGAAGCCAACGCGTTATTCTCGTAACCGGCGCATGCGGGGGCTGCCAGGCCCCCGCAATACACAACTTCCTGCAAATCAGGCTGCAAACCTGCCCACATCATGGACAGATTGTCACGAACCGATACGTCGGGGCTATGGCAACCGCCATTACGCTTGCCTACAATAAATTCATAAGCCAAATCCGGCGATACCGTTCAGGCGTATTTGTTCCAGGGGTACATACCCACGCAGCTTACCCGCCAGGCGTATCTGTATTGCCATGCACCGTCAGGTATAACGTTTATGAGCATCACTCAGCGATTGATCACCAGAAACTTGCAAGCCCGGCCAGTAGCCAAAGGCATCACCCTCGCGCTGATGCTGGCCCTGCCGTTTTCAGTCTCTGGTGCCATCGACCAGGATGCGCAGCAATACGAGCCGGTGGCCCCCACCGTGGAGCAGGCGCGCGCCAACATACTGATCGCCCGCCAGCTTCAGTTCACCCATTTCCGGGATCTGGGCATCAATGATTCCCTCTCCGGGGATGTCTTCGATGCCTACCTGGACTACCTGGATGGTCAGCGGATCTATCTCACCCAGGAGGACATCCAGAAGTTCTCGGCAATCCGCCTGGGGCTCGGTTCCGCCCTGAAGACCGGGCAACTCCAGCCTGGTTTTGATATTTACAACCTGGTCCAGCAGCGCATTATTGAACGCCTCAACTTTGCCCTCGCACTTATTGATGAGGGTATCGACAACCTGAACTTCGATGCCGAGGAAACCATTCTCCTGGATCGTTCAGAGGCCGAGTGGGAGCCCAACAAAGAAGCCCTGGACAAACTCTGGGTGAAACGAGTCAAGAACGCCGTTCTGGCGCAGCGACTGAATGGCTCAGACGACGAGGCCATTGAAGATAGCCTGCGCCAGCGCTATGAAGGCCAGCTCAAACGTGCCTACCAGGCCCGCAGCGAGGACGCATTCCAGGCCTACATGAACGCCTTCGCCGGCATGTGGGACCCCCATACTTCCTATTTTTCACCGCGCACCTCCGAGAACTTCAACATCAACATGAGCCTGTCCCTCGAGGGTATTGGCGCGGTGCTCCAGTCCGACAATGAATACACCAAAGTGGTCCGACTGGTTCCTGGCGGCCCCGCAGCCAAGCAGGGCCAGCTAAAACCGGCGGATCGCATCGTCTCCGTGACCCAGGAAGATGAAGAAAAGCCGGTCAACGTCATCGGCTGGCGCCTGGATGAAGTGGTGGATCTGATTCGCGGTCCCCGGGAATCCACGGTGACCCTGGAAGTTGTTCCCGCCAGCGCCACGGACGAAACCGTCACCAAGACCATTGCCATCAAGCGCGACAAGGTAAAACTGGAAGAGCAAAGCGCCAGCAAGGACGTTATCGAGCTTGACCGTGGCGGCGAGAGCTACCGTATTGGCGTTATTAACATTCCCACCTTCTATGCCGATTTCCAGGCCATGCAGGAAGGCGATCCCAACTACAAAAGTACCACCCGCGATGTCCGCAATCTGATTGAAGAACTCAAGGAAGACGGCGTCGACGGGGTGGTGATGGATTTGCGAAACAACGGCGGCGGCGCGTTGCACGAAGCCAACGACCTGGTGGGCCTGTTCATAGATCAGGGCCCCACGGTGCAGATCCGCAATTCCAATAACGACGTGCAGGTCCTTACCGATGAAGACCCCTCGGTAACCTACGACGGCCCGCTGGTAGTGCTGGTCAATCGCATGAGTGCGTCTGCCTCTGAAATCTTCGCCGGCGCCATACAGGACTATGGCCGCGGCCTGGTCGTCGGTTCCCAGACCTTCGGCAAGGGTACCGTACAGGCGGTGCGCCCGCTGAACCACGGGCAGCTGAAAATTACCCAATCGAAGTTTTACCGGGTATCCGGTGGCTCCACACAGCACAAGGGGGTCATTCCGGATATCGAGATTCCGTCCCGGGTCGATAAAACCCGCATTGGCGAAGATGCCCTTGATCACGCCCTGCCCTGGGATCAGATAGAGGCAGTTCCCCACGCCCGGTATTTTGATTTCAGCGGTATTATCGACGAACTGCGCAAGCGCCACGACGAGCGCTTTGAAACCAGTCCGGAATTTCGCCTGTTGCAGCAGGAAATTGATTTCCTGAAGGAACAACGGGAAATGGAATCCGTGAGCCTGAACCATGAACAGCGCAAGGAGCACCAGTCCCAGATCGAGCGCACACGCCTGACCATCGCCAATGCACGGCGCGAGCTCCGTGGTGAAGAACCTTTCGACACACTGGAAGAACTGGATGACTGGCAGGATATGCAGGCCGCAGATCTCGACAGCACCGATGAAGAGCTTGATTTCATCATCCGCGAGGGTGGCCATATCATGGCCGACATGCTCGAGCTGGACCAACGCATGGCGTCTATTCTGAACCCCAGGCAAATCACTGCCCAGGCGCGCTGAGAGCAGCGCCTGGCGCACGACCAACAAGGCCATCAATGACCGCCACAGACGACGATCGCAAGAAAGCGCAGATGCTCCAGGGCATGCTGATGGATGCCATGCATGCCATGAAGTCTCTGGACGAGGTGGAGGGCCTTGAACAGGGGGCGGAATCCCGGGATCAGAGGTCCCTGGTGAATCGCATTACCGGCATGACCGGCTCGGCCCTGCGTTTCGCCGCCCGCTCGACCGACACCTCGCTGCGTGTCGGCCGGGCGCTGATAAACTCCCAGGATCAGTTGCGGATGATGCTGACGGCTGGACAGTCCCTCAAGGACATCCGCGAAGTCGCCGGGCTGACATTGTCGGAAATGAGCGAGGCACTGAATCTCAAGGACAAGTCTGTCCTTGAGGCTGTGGAAAATGGCACCGCCACCCTGTCATTCGAGCTTATTCTGCGGCTTGCCGCGCTGATCGCCCGCAACGACCCGATTCCCTTCATCCTGCGCACCACCCGCAACTACAACCCGGAAGTCTGGCAAATCCTCAATGACTGGGGCATCGGCCGCCTGCCGTTACAGTTCGAGCGGGAGCGGGAATTCATCAATATCTTCCGCCGCCATGACGACGCCCGGAACCTCTCGGACGAAGGGTTCCGGAAGGTCCTTGAGTTCACCCGGCAAAGCTTTGAAATGTCCCTGCACTTTGTCGAGGAGCAGGAACAGAAAGCGGCGGAACTCAGGGACAAATACGAAGGTTCAGCCGAATAAAGCCCGCATACCGGTAATATTGGGGTTATGGACCACCCCTTTCTCGGTCACGATGGCATCGATCAGACTGGCCGGGGTGACATCAAAGACCGGATTGAACACGCTCACGCCCTCCGGTGCGATGGGAACCCCCTTGATCTGCCTCACCTCACTGCCCTCGCGCTCTTCAATGGGAATATCCTGCCCCGACGCCAGAGCCATATCGACGGTGCTTGAAGGCGCCACCACCATGAATCCGACTTTGTGGTGGCGTGCCAGCACCGCCAGGCTATACGTACCGATTTTGTTGGCGACGTCTCCATTAGCGGTGATCCGGTCCGCGCCCACCACAACCCATTTAACATCGCCCCGGGCGAGAATCGCAGCGGCTGCACCATCTGCATTCAGCGTGACGGGAACCCCCTCCCGAGCGAGCTCCCACGCCGTCAGGCGGCTACCCTGAAGCCAGGGGCGGGTTTCATCGGCATACACCCGCTTCAACAGTTTTTCCTCATGAAGGCGGCGAATAACCCCCAGCGCCGTGCCGTAACCTCCGGTTGCCAGTGCCCCGGTGTTGCAATGGGTCAGCACCGAAAACGGTGTTTCCGGAGCCATGAACTCCAGGGCATGGTCTGCCATGGCGAGGTTGGCCGCCAGATCATCCTCATGGATTCGCACCGCCATCGCCGCAAGACGTTTGACCGCCTCCTCCAGGGAATGGCAGCCATGAAACTCCTGCTCCATGATCTGCAGGGCCCAGAACAGATTGACCGCGGTCGGACGTGACGCCGCCAGTTCACGAATGGCCTGTTTTATTTCCGCCTGCCAGTCGCCACCACCAGCGTGGCGGGCCGCCAGGGCCACACCGTAGGCGGCACTGATGCCAATGGCGGGCGCCCCGCGTACCACCATATCGCGAATACACTGGGCAACGCCGGATGCGCCTTCCAGCGTAATCCAATGCTCCTCCGTCGGCAGCAGCCGCTGGTCCAGCAACTCCAGACTGCTTTCATGCCAACGCATGGCAACGGTACCAATTGCACGGTTTGCAGACGGCTTGGAAGACTTCGGCATCAGTGAGCTCCGGTAGATTAAATCCATCACACAGGCCCGCCAGTATACCCGCGTTAACGGGGGATTCTCAGCCCTGAATCCAGGGTAGTTCTCCGGGCGGTGGCTGGTTATACTTTCCGGCTACATTCTCCGGGATCTGTTCATGGTGACAGACGCCCGTACCGCACCCAAAAGGCAGGGTAAATGACGGCAGATACCATTACTGCAGCCGATATACGCATTAACGCCCGCTGGCTCGTTCCGGTGGAACCCGCTAACACCGTACTGCACAACCAGGCCGTTATCATACAGGGCGACCGGATTGCAGCGGTGGTATCCCGGGAAGAGGCCGACGCCCGCTTCCGTGCCCGGGAAACCATAGACCTGGACCAGCACGTGGTTTTGCCGGGGCTGATCAACATGCACGGCCACGCCGCCATGTCACTGTTCCGGGGCATGGCGGACGACCTGCCGCTGATGACCTGGCTGAACGATCATATATGGCCTGCCGAGGGCGCCTTTGTCAGTGAGGATTTCATTGCCGATGGCACTCAACTGGCCATGGCCGAAATGCTGCGCACCGGCACTACCACCTTCTCGGACATGTACTTCTTTCCGGAAATAGTTGCCCAGATGGCCCACGATGCCGGCATGCGGGCGCAGATCTGCTTTCCCCTGCTGGACTTCCCGACCCCCTGGGGCTCAGGCCCGGATGAGTATCTCAGCAAGGGAGCGGCCTTTATCCGGGAATGGCAAGATAATGAATACATCATGCCTGCCATCGGTCCCCACGCGCCCTACACGGTATCTGACGATCCAATGACACGAGCGGTGGCACTGTCTGCCGACACCGGAGCGCCCATCCAGATTCATCTGCATGAAACGGCGTTCGAGGTAGCGGAGGCGCTGGAGAAGTCCGGCAAACGCCCCACGGCCAGGCTCGCAGAACTGGGCGTGTTTGGCGCCCGCACCCAGTGTGTGCACATGACCCAAATCGATGAGTCCGATATCGCCTTGCTGCAGCAGTCCGGCGCTCATGTGATCCATTGCCCGGAATCCAACCTCAAGCTCGCCAGCGGGCTGTGCCCGGTGCAAAAACTGGCGGAGGCCGGCATTAACGTGGCCATCGGTACCGATGGCGCCGCCAGCAACAACGACCTGGACCTGTTTGGAGAAATCAGCACCGCCGCCATGGTAGCCAAAGTAGTGGCCGGGGATGCAGCCGCATTGTCCGCCCACCAGGCCATTGCCATGGCCACGATACAGGGTGCCCGGGCGCTGGGACGGGACCACGAATTGGGTTCGCTGGAAGCCGGCAAACTGGCGGATGTCATCGCTGTTGACCTGAGCGATCCCTTCCTGCAACCGGTTTATGATCCGGCTTCCCATCTGGTTTACAGCAACCACGGTCGCCAGGTCAGCCATAGCTGGATCAATGGCATTCCTCAGGTTCAGGATGGTCGGCTGACCCGAATCGATGTGCCAGACCTGATGCTCAGGGTACAATCCTGGTCTGACCGGATTCGTAACCAATAAGACAGGCACTTCCCCTGGCCGCCACCGTATTTTCAATCAGGCAGAACCGACTATGAGTAACCAGAACGTAGACCACAACGAAATCGCCAAGTTTGAGGCCCTTGCCAGCCGGTGGTGGGATCCGACCAGCGAGTTCCGGCCGCTGCATGACATCAACCCACTGCGCCTGAACTACATCGACGAACGTGCGCCCCTCGCCGGCAAGCGGGTGCTGGATGTGGGCTGTGGCGGCGGCCTGCTGTCAGAGGGCATGGCCCGCCGGGGCGCCCACGTCACTGGAATAGACATGGGTGAAGCCCCGCTGTCAGTGGCCCGGCTGCATGGCCTGGAAAGCGGTATCAAAGTGGACTACCGGCAAATCACCGTGGAAGCCCTGGCGGCGGACCCGGAGCACGCCGGGCAGTACGATGTGGTGACCTGCCTGGAAATGCTGGAGCACGTGCCCGATCCATCATCGGTCATCAGGGCCTGTGCTGCCATGCTCAAGCCCGGCGGCCACCTGTTTGTCTCCACCATCAACCGCAACCCCAAATCGTTCCTGTTTGCCATTGTCGGTGCGGAATACGTGCTGGGCTTGCTGCCAAAGGGCACCCATGAGTGGCGCAAATTCATTCGTCCGTCGGAAATGTCGGATCACCTGCGTCACGCAGGGCTGGACGTCCGTGAACTCACCGGCATGAGCTATAACCCGGTCACCAAAGTTTATCGCCTCGGCCGTGATGTGGACGTTAACTACATGATGCACGCCCTGGATACCCGGGAAGGTGACCCACAACCGTGAACCAGCAACCTTCAACCGTGCTGTTCGACCTGGACGGCACGCTGATAGATACCGCACCGGACTTCATCCGCTGCCTGAACCTGTTACGGGTCGATCACGGTATGGAACCGCTGCCGCCGGAAACCATCCGTCGTTCCGTGTCCAACGGCGCCCGTGCCATGGTCCGTGTCGGTTTCGGACTGGAACCGGAACACCCGGACTACCTGGAAAAACATACCGCTTTCCTCGACCTCTATGAGGAAGGCGTTGCCGTTGAAACCCGTCTGTTCGGGGGCATGGACACCATTCTCCGCAATCTGGAGTCCCGGGACATCCCCTGGGGCATCGTCACCAACAAGCCGGTGCGCTTCGCAGCTCCCCTGGTGGCGGCCCTTGGCCTGGCGAAACGTTGTGCTGTCGTCATCTGTCCGGACCACGTCACCCACCGGAAACCCCACCCCGAAGCCCTTCACCTGGCTTGCAAACATATAGGCGCCGATCCGGCTAAGGGCATCTACGTAGGCGATCACGAGCGAGATATCGAAGCAGGCCGCAATGCCGGCATGACAACCATTGCCGTACGTTATGGCTACATTGAAGAGCCGGAAACCGTTGACCTGTGGCAAGCAGACCTCATCGCCGACACCGTCCAGGACCTGGCAAAACTGTTACAATAGTTCCATTCAAACGTTGGACCCATCGGTTTCCCAAATCGGAGACAGGTTATGCAAGATTATCAGGCACCGGCAGATCTGCTGAAAGACCGTATCATCATGGTGACGGGCGCCGGCAGCGGTATTGGTCGTGTGGCCGCCAAGACTTTCGCAGCCCATGGCGCTACCGTGATTCTGCTTGGCCGGACTGTGTCAAAGCTGGAATCCGTATACGATGAAATTGAAGCCGCCGGGCACCCCAAGCCGGCCATTGTGCCCCTGAACCTCGAAGGGGCGGCCGTCAAGGAATACGAAGAACTGGCCATGACCATTGAGGACAACTTCGGTCGGCTTGACGGCCTGCTGCACAATGCCGGCATTCTCGGCACCCGCAGCCCGGTGGAAATGTATGATCCCGAAACCTGGAATCAGGTCATGCATGTCAACACCACTGCCCCATTCCTCCTGACCCGTGCCGCTATTCCATTGCTGCGCAAGTCCACCGACGCCTCAGTGGTGTTTACCTCATCGGGTGTCGGCCGTAAGGCGAAGCCATACTGGGGAGCTTACGCGGTCTCGAAGTTCGCCCTTGAAGGGCTGAGCCAGCTGCTGTCGGAGGAACTGGATGACGAGCGCCACAACGTGCGCGTCAACAGCCTGAACCCCGGGGCCACCCGCACCAACATGCGGGCCCACGCCTACCCGGCGGAAAACCCTCAGCAAAACCCGGCGCCGGAAGACCTGATGCCCATCTACCTGTACCTGATGGGTAAGGACAGTGCAGGGGTCAATGGCCAACAACTGGACGCCCAGCCGAAATAATGGAACTGCTGTTTTACACCACATCCCAGTGCCATCTGTGTGAACTGGCGGAAGCCCTGCTCGTAAACACTCCCATGCCGGCCCCGATCCCGGTGGATGTGGTGGACATTGCCCAGTCCGAGGCTCTGGTGGAGCGTTACGGCACCCGTATCCCGGTGTTGCGCCGCAACGACACCGGCGCCGAGCTGGACTGGCCGTTCACCCGGGACCAGTTACTGACTTTTCTGCAATGAGGACAGCCTGACATGTTGATGGTTATTTCCCCGGCCAAAACCCTGGACTACGAGAGTCCGCTGGCAACTGAACACTTCAGCCAGCCGGATTTCCTGGATGACGCCTGTGAACTGGTGGACCAGCTGAAAACCCTGGAGCCCCATCAGGTCAGCAATCTGATGAACATCAGCGACAAGCTGGGACAACTGAACGCCGAGCGTTTCCAGCAATGGCACACGCCATTCACACCGGAGAACGCCCGCCAGGCCATCCTCGCCTTCAAGGGCGACGTCTACACCGGCCTGGACGCCGAAAGCTTCAGTGAAAAAGAGTTCGAATTTGCCCAGAAACACCTGCGCATGCTGTCCGGCCTGTACGGCGTGCTCAAACCCCTGGACCTGATGCAGCCCTACCGGCTGGAAATGGGCACCCGGTTCGAGAATACCCGGGGCAAGGACCTGTATGCATTCTGGGGCAACCGGATCACCGACGAACTGAACCGGCTGCTGGCTGAGGATGACGGTGCGCTGGTCAACCTGGCTTCCAACGAATACTTCAAGAGCGTTCGCAAGAAGGACCTGAAAGGGCGTCTGATCACCCCACAGTTCAAGGACTGGAAGAACGGCCAGTACAAGATGATCAGCTTTTACGCCAAGAAAGCCCGCGGCCTGATGTGCCGCTACGCCATTCAGAACGGCATTACCCAGGCGGACGATCTGAAAGGCTTCAACCTTGATGGTTACTACTTCTGTGAAGAGCAGTCCGACCAGGACAACTGGCTGTTCCTGCGGGATGAGCAGTAACCCTGTCAGCATTTTCGGAGCATTGAATGAACGAAGCAGTGTTTTCCCAGATTGCCATGCTGGTACTACTTACCGGGCTGATTATCTGGATGGGTTTTATCGTCTGGGATCTCGCCAAGAAATCCCAGGCTGGCCGTTTTGGCACCATTGCCCTGTTTACCGTGCTGGGCGCGGGTGTTGTCGGCTTTATTGTGAAAACCGTTCTGGTTGAAATCATGCAGCTGTGATGTGACGCCGGCGCCGCCACTTTACGGCCACTGACCGGTGGCCGTATCATCCCTTTCCCATTTTGAAACTCTGACAAGGATCGACCCTGATGTGGTTTCGTAATGCCCGTGTTTTTCGTTTTACCAAGCCCTTCGATATTTCTGCTGAAGCTTTGGAAGAAAAGCTGCAGAACGATGGATTCAAACCTTGCGGCCCTCAGGAAACCACGCGCCAGGGCTGGGTCCCGCCACTGGGCAAACACAGTGACATGCTGGTGCACAGCACCAACGGCTACCATCTGGTCGCACTGCGCAAGGAAGAGAAAATCCTGCCCGGCCCCGTGGTGAAAGAATTGGTCGAAGAACGCGCCGAAGCCATTGAAGCCGAACAGGGGCGGAAAGTGCGTCGCAAGGAAAAGGACGAGATCAAAGAGCAGGTGATGCTGGAAATGCTGCCCCAGGCCTTTTCCAAGAACCGCCGCTGCTTCGCCTATCTGGCACCGAAAGACGGCGTGCTCGTTGTCGATGCCGGCTCCTCCAAGCAAGCTGAAGACCTGGCGTCATTCCTGCGCAAGAGCCTTGGCTCCCTGCCCGTCAGGCCGCCCGCAGTGGAACAGGCCCCGGCCTTCACGTTCACCGGCTGGCTGAATGAGAGCGTTGACCTGCCGTCCACCATCGAACTCGGCAGCGAATGCGAGCTCAAGGATCCGTCCGAGGATGGCGGAGTTGTGCGCTGCAAGGGTCTGGACCTGCAGGCCGACGAAATCCGCAACCATCTGGATGCGGGCATGCAGGTAACCAAGCTGGCCGTCTCCTGGGACGACAGCCTGTCATTCGTGCTGGATGAGGAACTGGGCATCCGCCGGCTCAAGTTCGGTGACACACTGCAGGAGAAACTGGACGACGTGGATGCGGATGATGCCGCCGCCAGGTTCGATGCAGCGTTTGCGCTGATGACCCTGGAACTGGCCAGGCTCATTCCGGGCTTGCTGGAAGCCCTGGGTGGCGAGGATCGCTCGGCGATTGTCGAGGAAGCCTGAAGCCTAGTGTCCCGTCTGGCTGTCAGTGGGAGCTCTTGAGCAGACGCTCCCGCTGCCAGTCCTTATCCGGTTCGTTCAGCACCAACCGCAAGTCCATCACTTCCTCTTCCATGTTGTACTGGACCTCGAACCCGAGATGTTCCGCCAATTGCAGCATGGGCCGGTTATCCGGCAATACGTTACCGACCATTTCCACGGTTCCCCGTGACCGGCAGTAATCAATCATCTTCTGCATCAACGCTACACCGAGACCTTCCCCCTTCATGTTGTCGTGCACCATGACGGCGAATTCGCAGCGAAGATTATCTGCGTCCGTCCAGACGCGGACGGTTCCCAGGGTCTCCTCCCCTTCCCCGTCTTCCCTCGGGGCATTGGCGATAAAGACCATTTCCCGGTCATAGTCGATCTGCACCATCTGGGCGACGTCCTCGCGGGAGAAATGCTTGCGATACTGAAAGAACCGGTAGCGGATGGACTCCGGCGACTGCAGCTCGTGAAAGGCCCGGTGGGCCGGCTCGTCTTCCGCCAACACCGGCCGGATGATCACCCGCCGCCCGGACTTCGGCAGCATGATCCACTCTTCCAGTTCCCGGGGATAAGGCTGGATGATGGGTCGCCCGGGCTTGTCGGCCAGATCGATGGCAATGTTCACCGCTACAGCACCCTGTTCGTTAAAGAGCAGCGGGGCGATTTCCAGGCCGCGGATTTCGGGAATATCGATCACGATCTGGGACAGGGTCACCAGGGTTTCCGATACCGCCCGGATATCCTCCTCGGGCTTCAGGCTGTGTTCCTTCAACAGCTTGTACATGTAGGTCCGACGCAACAGTTCCCGGGCCAGCACCATGTTCAGGGGCGGCAACGCAATCTGGCGGTCGGTCATGACATTTATCTGGGCACCGGCCGCGCCGCAGACCACCAGCGGGCCAAACACCGGATCCCGGGTGATGCCAACGCTGAATTCAATGCCCCCCACATGCTGGTAGGAACGCTGCACGGCGAAGCCGAGGAACCCGCTGCCCGGGAAATGATGTTGATACTCTTCCATCAGCACCCGACAGGAATCGATGATCGCCGCTTCGCTATTGAGCTTCTGAATCGTTCCCTTGAATCGGCGCTGTCCGGTGCTCAGCTCCAGAAACGGGTAACACGCCTGTTCGTGGATCAGCGTGATATCCACCGGGCGACGCTCCACCGAAAACGCCTCCAGCACCTCTTCCACATCATCGCAGTAGATGGTCTCAATGGTGTTGATGCCGTAATCCCGAATGACCTCCCGTGCTTCGCGATTCGACAGATGCATCCGCCCGGAACGCATGGCCCCCATCACCACACGACGGGTCTGGGTACGGTCGTCAAAATGATCGGTGAACGACTCCGGGGTTTCCGTGAGCAGACGCTGCACCCGCTGGTGACGCACATGCTGCATAAAGGCCATCACCGCCTTCTCCGGATTGAAAAACGACGGCAGCCCGGCGCGGTAGAATTCATCACGGGCATCCATTACGGTGCTCTGCCCCAACCAGCAGGTAAATACGTTCAACCGGCTGCCCTTGGCGGCCTGGACCACCGCATCGGCGATCTGCAGGCTGTCTTCGGTCAGGCTGGGGGCGTACATCACCAGCACGTTGGCCACCTCTGGATCCTTGGCCAGGATCTTGATGGCTTTGGCATACAGCTCCGGGGAGGCGTCGTAGTTGAGATCGATCGGGTTCTTACGGGTCCAGTACGGCGGCAGGTTTTCCGCCAGCGCCTCAATGGTGTGCTCCGACAGGTTGGCCAGCTCGCCTCCCAGATCGATCAGCCGGTCAACCGCCAACACCCCCGGGCCCACACCATTGGCCATGATCGCCAGGGATTCCCGCCGCAAGGGGCGCATCCGGGTCAGTGTCTCCAGGGCATCAAACATCTGCCCCAGGCCATCCACCCTCAGCACACCGGCGCGCTGGAGCATAGCGTCATAGATGGGATCGCTCCGTCGGAGGCCCGCCGGCAGTTGATGGGCGAACCATTCCGATTCCGGCGTGCGGCCACTTTTCACCGCAATGACCGGCTTGGTGCGGGAAGCAACCCGAACCGCCGACATAAAGCGCCGGGGGTTAGGGATATTCTCGATGTGCAGCAGGATGGCCCGGGTCTGGCTGTCCTGGGCCAGGTAGTCGATCAGGTCGTCGTGATCGATGTCCATGCCATCGCCAAGGGTCAGGAAGTAGGAAAAGCCCACGCCCCGGGCAAACGCCCAGTCAATGATGGAGCTGGCCACGGTCCCGGACTGGCCAATGAACGCCACCTTGCCGGGAATGGCCCCCATATGGGCGTAGGTTGCGTTCAGGCTCCGCGCGGGCACCATCAGCCCGATGGTGTTGGGCCCCAGGACCCGGATTCCGGTTTCCCGCGCAGCATCCCGCACCGAATACATCAGCGGCTGGCCGGTTTTACTGTGGGTACGGGACATGCCCCCGGTCATGACGATGGCGGTGCGTACCCCGGCCTCCCCGAGTCGGCGCACCATTTTCGGCACCGTGTCCGGGGGCGTACAGATAATGGCCAGATCCGGACTGAACTCCATTTTCGAGACCTTGCGGACACAGGGCACGCCATGAACGTTGTCATAATCGTTCTGGTTGATGACCAGAAGTCTGCCGGGATAGCCGCCGCCCAGAAGGTTACGCAGCACCATGCCACCCAGGTTGTCTGCCCGCTCGGAAGCACCGATCACCACAATGGACGATGGATTGAAGAGACTTTCCAGATAGCGGGTGCTCAAGCGCAAACTCCTTGCTGTTTTCAATCGTTGACGAGGCTACCCTTATCTTAGGCGCTTGTTTCCTGATGTAAAACGACTAGTGTCCCCATAAGACCAAAGAAACACGGCAACCACGTACCATCCCTGATAATATTGGCGAAAATACAAGCAGAACCCACGCAAGCTGAACCACGCATGCAGAACAAGAGTAGTCAGGATCCGTATGACCACAGCTTTCTTCTCTCATGATGACTGCCTGAAGCACAACATGGGCCCGGAGCACCCCGAGTCGCCGGAGCGGCTGTCAGCCATCATCAGTTACCTGGCCGATTCCGGGGTTGGTGATGTACTGGACTGGGTACGCCCGGATGAAATCACCCGTGACCAATTGCTGACGGTGCATCCGGAGAAATATCTGCACCAGCTGGACCTGATGCAACCGACCCGTGGACGCGTTTTCACCGATCCCGATACCGCCATGATGCCGGACACCCTGCGGGCGGCCCGGCTGGCAGCCGGCGCCAATGTCCAGGCGGTGGACATGGTCATGAGCAGCCAGGTGACCAACGCCTTTGTCTGCGCGCGGCCACCGGGGCACCACGCCGAACGCAGCAAATCCATGGGTTTCTGCTTCTACAACAACATTGCACTGGCGGCGATGCGGGCGCTGAACTTCCATCATCTGGAACGGATCGCCATCATCGATTTCGACGTTCACCAGGGCAACGGCACCGCTGACATCATTGGCGGCGACGAACGAATACTGATGTGCTCAAGCTTCCAACACCCGTTCTACCCGCACTCCCACGTGCACCGTCAGCCGGAAAACATAGTCAACATCCCCATTGCCTCCGACTGTTCGGCACTGGACTACCGCAAAGCCGTAGAGGCCGGATGGCTGAAGAAGCTGCAGGATTTCAGACCCCAGGTGATCCTGGTATCGGCGGGCTTCGATGGTCACCGGCTTGATCCGATGGCGGAGCTGAATCTGGAGGTGGAGGATTATCGCTGGCTGACGGAAATGATCACCAGCGTCGCCAGTGACCACGCCAATGATCGAGTCATCTCAACCCTGGAAGGGGGCTATCACCTGAGGGCACTGGCGGAAAGCGTCAATGCCCACCTGGAAGTACTGAGCGCCGTTAACTAGCCGGAAAATCCGGCTTCATAACCATTGGCCTGCTGAAGCTCCGGCCGTTCGCCCAGGCGCTGCAGGCGAATGGTGGTGCGCCGGTTATCCGCCGGGCGCCCGGAAGCCGGGTACTGATCGGCGTGGGCACGGACAGTGATCAGGTCCTTGGGAATCCCCTGCCCGATCAGGTAATCCGCCACGGCGTTGGCTCGCTCTTCCGACAGGGCGCGGTTATCAATGCGACTTCCGCTGCTGTCGGTGTGGCCATCCACGAAGATACGCTCCACCGTCGAATCCGCCTGCACATAGGCCACAATGTTGTCCAGCAACTCACGGTCGCCGCCCGACAGACTGGTACTGCCGGCACGAAACGGGATTCGTGAGCGTTTGATCTGGTCGTAGTTAACCGGTAACAGGCTGGCGGTACAGGCACGATAGCTTTCGTACTGACCGGCAAAATTGATATTGGAAACCCGTACCCGGACCGGGCTGCGGTCATACCAGGATTCCCGCGTGACGGTCGGGGTCATGCCATCAAGCAGACCCCGGGCAATCACCATGGCCTGGCGTGAGCTTAGCGCGACTGGCCGCCGGCCCTCACCGACATTGACCGTTCCCACCTTTCGTGGCGCCGCACCCGGACGCCAGGCTGGCGCTTCCACCACCAGGCTGCCCTTGCCCGGGCGCATCATGGCGGTATCCGATTCAAGATAGAACGACAGCTGTTCCCCGGCCTTATGGCGGAAAACAGCGCGGCCATAACCGGGTACCTCATGCACCATGGCGCATTCAAACACCGACTCCGACACGTACCACTGGCTGTTTTCGATACCGGCACCAAAGCTGGACGACAGGGCTGTACCACTGGTCCCCATCATCACCGTGAGGGCCAACACGGCTGTATACGGGAATAAGGTTGCTAGTCTGACCATGGCATCTATCCGTCAGTATCTGGGTTACTGACCGTTTAACGGCTGCATGATTCGTTTCTTTAGCCTTTCACCGGAAACAATCGTAAACGGCATCTGGTATAATTCCGCCAAATTTTCACCGGCATCTGCCCGAGCTGACCTGGAACTGGAAACGCCGCATGACCGAACAACTGACCATCACCCGCCCCGATGACTGGCACCTGCACGTCAGAGACGGCGCCATCCTGAACGATGTGGTACCGGCCACCGCCCGGTGCTTTGGCCGAGCGATCATCATGCCGAACCTGGTGCCACCGGTGACCACGGCCAGCGATGCCATGGCGTACCGCCAGCGCATCCTGAGCGCAGCTGGCGACATCCCGTTCGAACCGCTGATGACCCTGTACCTGACCGAGTCCACCTCGGCAGAGGACATCCGCGAAGCAAAATCCGCCGGTGTGGTCGCCGCCAAACTTTACCCGGCAGGAGCCACCACCAACTCCGCATCCGGTGTGACCGATATCCGCAATATCTATCCGGTACTGGAAGCGATGGCTGATTGCGGCATGTTGCTGCTGGTCCACGGTGAAGTGACCGATGCGGATATTGATATTTTCGACCGGGAGAAAGTGTTCCTTGAGCGTGTACTGGCGCCCACCCTGGAAGCCTTCCCCAACCTGAAGGTCGTGCTGGAGCACATCACCACCGCCGATTCCGCCGACTTCGTCCGCCAGCACAAGGGCGACAACCTGGCCGCGACCCTGACGCCGCAGCACCTGATGTACAACCGTAACCATATGCTGGTGGGCGGTATCCGCCCCCACCTTTACTGCCTGCCGATCCTCAAGCGAAACAAGCACCAACAGGCCCTGCGGGATGCCGTTGCCAGCGGTGACAAACGCTTCTTCCTGGGCACGGATTCCGCCCCTCACGGGCGGGACAAGAAGGAAGCCTCCTGTGGTTGTGCCGGCTGCTACTCCGCCTACGGCGCGATTGCCCTGTACGCCGAGATTTTCGAGGAGTTGGGCGTTCTCGACAAGCTGGAGGCCTTCGCCAGTTTCAACGGCGCAGACTTTTACGGGCTGCCACGCAATACCGACACTATTACTCTGACCAGGGAAAGCTGGACCATGCCAGCGGAGCTACCGCTGGCAGATGGCGTCATTGTTCCGCTTCGCGCCGGCGAAACCCTGAAGTGGCAACTGACAAGCGCCTGAACCAGACACCCTGTACCTTTTACCCGTACTCTTTACCGTACTCTGGCTAATCCCTAGGAGTTTGAGTGACTGACGAAAACAAAGAACCGCATCCGATGGCCCGACGTTTCCGGGGATTTCTCCCGGTGGTTGTCGATGTCGAAACCGGTGGCTTCAATCCCGAGACAGACGCCCTGCTGGAAGTGGCTGCGGTGCTGTTGACCATGGACGAAGACGGCTGGCTGAGACGTACCGAAACCCACGTGCAGCAAATTGATCCCTTCGAAGGCGCTAATCTGGAGCAGTCCGCACTCGACTTTACCGGAATCGATCCCTGGAGCACCGAGCGGGAAGCCGTGCCGGAACGAGAAGGCATGAGTGAAATCTTCAGCCCGATTCGCAAGGCAGTCAAAGCCCACGACTGCAAACGCGCGGTGCTGGTGGGTCACAACGCCACCTTCGATCACAACTTCGTGTTTGCGGCCGCGCTGCGCTCCGACATCAAGCGGAACCCGTTCCATCCGTTTTCCACGTTTGATACCGCCACGCTTGCCGGACTGGCCTATGGCCACACGGTACTGGCGCAGGCATGCAAACTGGCCGGCATTCCCTTCAGCAACAAGGAAGCCCATTCGGCAGCCTATGATGCGGAAAAGACCGCGGATCTGTTCTGCGGCATCGTCAATCGCTGGAAGGAACTGGGAGGGTTTCCTCCGCCACTGATCAGCGAGACAGAGGAATAAAACGAGTTGGGATTATTAAAACGCCTCCCGAGGGAGGCGTTTTTTTATGCCGTCTAACCGGACGATTACCAGTAAATACCCCGCATGATCGCCGCAAAGGCCACCTGTTCCGTGGACACCTTGGGCCTCTCACCGGACCGGCTGCCGGCCGCCGCCGGAGAATCCGGGAACATGCGATAACCGGTGTTCATCACGATCTCCCCCATCTTCGGCGCGAGTGCGTGCAGAACCTGGGCAAAAATGCCCAGTCGGGTGGCAATCCGCTTGGGCCGATAGACGATGGCGTCCGCCACCATTTCCGCTGCTTCATCCGGGGTCAGGGTGGGCACCGAATCGTAGATCTTGGTGGGCGCAATCATCGGGGTCTTCACCAGTGGCATGTTGATGGTGGTGAAGGTGACGTTGCGATCAGACCACTCCGCGGCCGCACAGCGACTGAACGCATCCAGTGCGGACTTGGACGCCACGTAGGCCGAGAAACGCGGTGCGTTGGTCAGCACGCCGATGGAGGAAATGTTCACCACATGGCCACGACGGCGATCAAGCATGGCCGGGGCAAAGCCCATGATCAGGCGCACGGAACCGAAGTAGTTCAGTTGCATGGTGCGCTCGAAATCATGGAATCGGTCAAACGAAAGTGCCAGTGACCGACGGATGGAACGACCGGCGTTGTTGACCAGCACATCCACGTGGCCGTGGTTGTCCAGAACGGTTTTCACGAAGCGATCACAGTCTTCCATTTCGGCAAAATCACACTGGTAGGCGTGAACATTGCCCCCACGGGCCTCCAGGTCGGCCGCAATTTCCGCCAGCCGTTCTTTCTTGCGGGCACCGATCACCAGGATGGCGCCAGCATCGGCCAGTTTCTGGGCCGTAGCCAGACCAATGCCCGATGTGCCTCCGGTCACCACACAGACCTTGCCTTCCACGGTGCCACGCAGGGTACGGTCCTTGAACAGATCCGGGTCCAGATTGCGTTCCCAGAAATCCCAGATCACCGGTGCGTAATCCGGCAGGCGCGGTACCGCAATATCGGTGTCCTTCAGCACCCGCTCGGTTTCCCGGGCATCGAACCGGGTCGGGTAATTGATAAACGAAAGCACGGACGGAGGAATGCCCATGTCATCCAGCACCGCGTTGGTCAGGCGCTTCACCGGCGGCAGGTTCTTCAGGCTCTGGCGGATGAACGGCGGCACAAAGCCGAACATCCGTGAGTCGATGCGCATCCCCATGCGCGGCGCATGACCGGCCTCACAGAAAATATTGAGGATCTCGCCGACCTTGTAGGGATCGGAATCCACCAGATGGAAACAGTTGCCGTCTTCACCTTCCAGATGCGCAATGTGATCCAGGGCATTCACCACGAAATCCACCGGCACCACGTTCAGGCGACCACCCTCAATACCGATCGTCGGCACCCACTGCGGCAGCGCGTGGCGGATTTTCTGGATCATCTTGAAGAAGTAGTAAGGCCCGTCCACCTTGTCCATCTCGCCGGTTTCGGAATGGCCAATCACCATGCCCGGACGGTAGATGCGGAACGGCACCTTGCAGCTTTCACGAACCACTTTCTCGGATTCATGCTTGGTCAGCAGGTAGGGATGATCCAGCTTCTCCGCTTCCTCGAACATATCCTCACGGAAGGTGCCCTTGAACAATCCGGCGGCGGCAATGGAAGACACATGATGGAAGCAACCGGCGCCCATGGCCTGGGCTGCATTGACCGCGCTGCGGGTGCCCTCAATGTTGGTTGCCTGCTGGGCTTCTTCGTCAGCGCCCATGTCGTACACGGCGGCCAGATGGAAGAAGTGGTCAACATGACCTTTCAGGGATTCCATGGTTTTGTCGTCAATGCCCAGATTGGGACTGGTCAGATCGCCAATAACCGCTTTTATCTGATTCTCGTCTGCTCCCCAGCGTTCCCTCAGGGTTTCCAGCTTGCCCAGGGATTGCTCACGCACCAGCACATGAACGGTGCCGCCACGCGCGAGGAGTTTTTCCACGAGAAAACGGCCGATAAATCCGGTGCCACCCGTCAGAAAGTAGTTCATCTATAGTCCACCTTGCCTGTTGCTCAATTGTTATCTGTCCTTAAGCCCGAACATCTACGACTAAAGTCTTAGATCATTCGGGAGCGCCGGCATTGTACTTAATTGCAACTCTCATGTATCGAACTTTTTTAGAGCATTTACTCTTGTAAGCCATTGTTTTGTTTAGAGTAACTACTCTATATTTTCCGCCGGGACAGGCGGGAGCGCAGAAAGCACCGCTAGAATCGACACCCTGAATTTGAGCCTAGCACATGGTTTTAGAGCTGGCCGAAAAACTGCCGGATTACCAGAAAGAAATGAAACCACCCTATAGCAATGACATAATCCGCCCATACATCCGCAACACGCGAACCACTCACTCCACACCGGATACCCGTATATGAAGAAAGACGACGCCAACGCCGAACGCTATATCGCCATCGCCCGGGCCTGCCTGAAAGCCATTAACGACACCACGGCGGATGCCGGCTCCCGCGAGGAGAAGGTCCAGGCGGTTTACCAGGCGATTGACGACGCCTTCCAGGCGGAATTTGCTGATTACCGCCAGTCCGTCGCAGTGATGGGCACCGTGCTTGAGCGCATCGCATCCGGGCAACTGGATGCTGATACGGCAGCCTCTCTCGCCCGTAAAACTCTTGACCAGCAACCAGAGAGCACAAAGAACGCAATAATCCACTGATTTCCGGAGCGAGCGACACCATGCCTTCAGGTCTGAACCTTATAGCCCGCCATGGGCGCTGTCTGTCCCAGTTGTTGACCCTGCTTCTGTTCCTGGCCGCAAGCGCCCTCACCCAGGCCGCCATCGAGCCGGTGAAAAGCCCCAATGACCGGAACAGCTACCGCTACCTTGAACTGGATAACGGCATGCAGGTATTGCTGGCATCCTCTCCGGGTTCCGATAAGGCGGCTGCCTCCATGAACGTTGCGGTAGGCAGTGGCGATGACCCGGAAGAGCGGGAAGGCCTGTCCCATTTCCTCGAACACATGCTATTCCTGGGCACCGAGAAATACCCCGATCCCGGCGAGTACCAGCAGTTCATCAAGAGCCACGGTGGCAGCCACAACGCATTCACCTCGTTCCAGGACACCAACTACTTCTTCGATATCCAGGCCGACCACCTGGATGACGCACTGGATCGCTTCGCCCAGCAGTTTTCCGCGCCCCTGTTCACCCCCGATCTGGTCGACCGGGAACGGCAAGCCGTGCATTCGGAGTTCACCTCGAAGCAAAAAGACGATGGCCGCCGGATCTATTCCGTCAGGAAAGCCATCAGCAATCCGGCGCACGCCTTCAGCCAGTTCGCAGTCGGCAATCTCAGCACCCTCGAAAACACCGATGAGCGCCCACTGCGGCCGGACCTGATCGAATTCTGGAAGAACCACTACTCATCGAACCTGATGAGCCTGTCGGTGTATGGCCCTCAATCCCTCGATGAACTGGAGCGAATGGTCAGGGGCCGTTTCGAGGCCATCGAAAACAGGAATCTGGAACCGAAAGTTCACGACGTGCCGCTGCTGGAGCCAGACCGCCTGCCGGCCGAGGTAACCGTGGATGCCCTGAAGGACCTGCGCAGCCTGTCGCTGACGTTTCCCATCCCTTCCCAGCGGGAGAATTACCGCAGCAAGCCTGCCAGCTCCATCGCCAACCTGCTGGGGCACGAGGGCCCCGGCAGCCTGTTTGATGTCCTGAAACAGGCCGGCCTGGTGGACAGCCTGTCGGCGGGTAGCGGTATGGATACCGGGACGGAATCCAGCCTGGTACTTTCCATGGCCCTTACGCCCAAAGGGCTGGAGAACAAGGACCGGATCCTCCGCCTGGTGTTCGCCTATATCGAGGACGTCCGTGAGGAAGGTATCTCGGAGGAACGCTTTGAGGAGATGAAGAACCTGGCGGAAATCGATTTCCGTTTCCGTGAGCGCGGCGAGCCAGTCAGCGAGGTCACGCGTCTTTCCAGCCATCTGCGCCATTATGACGCGACCGATGTCCTACGGGCGCCCTGGATGATGGAAGCCTACACACCGGAAAAATACCGCGACATTCTGCAGCGTCTGACGCCGGATAACGTACTCATTACCGTGGTGGAACCGGAACCCGAGATCGAGACACCCAGCCTGACACAGTGGTACCAGGCCGCCTGGGAGCTCAAGCCCGCCGATCCGTCGGTGATCGCAGCCACACCCGACAAAGCGCTGGCCGGCCAGCTACGCCTGCCCGAGCCCAACCCGTTTGTCCCCGAAAACCTGGACATGGTGTCCGGCGCGGATATGGACAAGCCGGTGCAATTGACCAACCAGGGCGGCCTCTCTGTCTGGTACGCCCGGGATACCCAATTCGGCACACCGAAAGCCAATGTCTACGTCAGCATCCGCACCCCGCTGGCGCAAGCCTCCGCCCGCGGCAAAGTACTCACGCAACTGTTGGTGGATGCCGTCAACACCAACCTCAACGCCTGGGCCTACCCGGCGCAGCTGGCGGGGCTGGACTACAGCGTATACTCTCACCTGCGCGGCGTGACCATCCGGGTGGGGGGCTACAGCGACAAACTGCACACCCTGATGACACGGATCCTGACCCAGGTGGCAGACCCGCACCTGACACAGCAACGCTTTGATATTGCCCGTCAGAATGTGATCGACAACCTGCAAAACAAGGCCAAGGAACGACCTGTCCAGCAGACGTCTGAAAAGGTGCAAACCCTGCTGATCGAAGGCGCGTGGGGCACCGAAGAACGCCTCAGGGCAGCTCGGGAAGTGACGCTGGATGAGCTCCGGAACTTCGCCAGCGAACTGTTCGCTCAAACCGATCCGGTGATGCTGGCCCACGGCAACCTGAGTCAGGCGGCGGCCCTGAACCTTGCCCAGCAAGTCCGGGCAGTGGTGCTGAACGGTGCCGAGATCACCGAGGTGCCCCGCAGCATCGTACGGCAACTCCCCGAGGGCGAGTCCATCGTGCCGCTGTCAGTGGACCACCCGGATACCGGCTATACCCTCTACATGCAGGGAGGCAATACCGGCTTCAGCGAACGCGCTGCCTTCCGGCTGCTGGGTCAGATCATCAGCAGCCCCTTCTATGAAGACATTCGTACCACCCGGCAACTGGGCTACATTGTCTACGCCACGCCCTTTGAAATGCTTGAAACACCCGCACTGGGTTTCGTGGTGCAGTCCCCGGAAGCTTCAGGCGAGGAAATCGACCAGGCCGTTCGTGAGTTTTCCGACACATTCGAGAAACGTCTGAGTTCCCTCAGCGACGGTGATCTCAAGCGGGAGAAGCAGGCGGTGATCAGCCAACTGATGGAACAGGACCGCACCCTTGGCGCGGTGTCAGAGCGTTTCTGGCGGGAGATTGACCGGGAAGCTACAAATTTCGATTCGCGGGAACAGCTGGTTAAAGCAGTAAAAGCGTTTGACCGGGACCAACTGATAGAGACCTACCGCAAGGCTGTTCTCGACCGGGAACATGCCCTCAGAGTGGTCACCGGCGCCACAAAGACGAACACCAACACTCTGGTCCAACGCATTCTGGAACAGGGGCCGGTCCCGGACGTCTGATCCCGGAGGCACTCAGCCTGGAGACTGGTCGAGGAACCGCTGCCAGTCTTCGGGCTCATCCACGTCCCAACGGGGCGGCAACAGCCCCACCGACAGGCCCAGCCCCGCCATTCCGGTGCAAGTCTGATCCAGCACACTCCCGGTGCCCCAGTTCACGCCGTCGAGCATCCCGGCAACCACCCGGCGAGCGCCAATCATCACGTACCCACCGTCATTGGACGGCCCCAGCACCACATCACTGGCATCCAGCTCCGCCACGGCCTGCCGCACGTAATCCGGATCCACCGACGGGCAATCACTGCCGACCACCAGAGCCTTGTCATGATCCTCCAGCACCCGGGCCAACGCGGCTTCCATCCGCTGTCCCAGATTGTCGCCCTGTTGAATGCCCGTGGTGATCTGTGCCGCATCCAGCTTCGACAGGACTGGGGCCGCAGCATCGGGCGCCTGATCCAAGGCACGATCCCACCAAAACTGAACCGGGAATCCGCTGGCAATGAGGTTATCCAGTACTTCCAGACTCAACCTGACGTGAGCATCCAGCGCGCCAGTGGCACCCAGCGCCGGCATCAGCCGGGTTTTCACCCTGCCCTCTTCCGGCCACTTGGAGAACTGCATAACCAATACTGACGACTCAGGGCTCTTGGGCATTGCGAACATCCGAACGATAGGCGTTTGCCAGGGATTCCGGCGATTCGCCGCGCCAATAGCGCCAGCGCAACCGCCACATCAGGAAGATAGTACGCCAGGCCCCGCCCTGTTCCCAGCGCCGGCTATCGGTGACCACCGGGTCAGTGACACAGAATGGGCGGGACACCAGCCTCAGCCGGGAACACAGCTCCACGTCCTCCATTAACGGCATCTCCCTGAAGCCCCTGAGCACTTCAAACACCGGGCGCCGCACAAACAACGCCTGATCACCGGTGGCTATGCCCGTCAACCAGGACCGCTGGTTCATAAACCATTCAATGACACGGAACAGAGGACGCTGGCCGCTCAACCGGACATTGAACCGCCCCCAGGCATTGCGACTGGCGTGAAACCGCTCCAGCGCCGCCAGTGCGGACTCGGGCAGGCGCGTGTCTGCATGTAAAAACAGCAGAATATCACCGGTGGCCACCTCCGCCCCGGCGTTCATCTGACACGCACGGCCACGCCCGGACGACAGCACCCGGTCACATCGGGGTTCGGCGAGCTTCTGGGTACCGTCGTCACTACCACCATCCACCACAATCACCTGATGGCCAGCCTCACGAATCGGCGCCAGGCGCTGCAGGGTGGCCGTAATGGTTGCCGCTTCCTGCCAGACCGGAACAATCACGCTCAGCCTCAGTGGTTCTCCCGGTTCGTCATCCCCACGCGACGACTGCTCGCTCATCCGCAACAATCTCCTTACCTTGAAAATTCGAGCCGAGGCTCGATTACCTTTACCATAGCCATTCTAAACCAGTACAGCCGTCAGACGAGTATCACTATGCCACTGAAATACAGAATCATTCCCGTGACCCCGTTCCAACAGAACTGTTCCCTGATCTGGTGCGAAGATTCCGGGGTTGCAGCCGTTGTCGATCCGGGCGGTGATCTGGACAGGATCCGCGCAGCGGTCGAGGAAGAAGGCGTGAAGGTCGAAAAGATACTGCTGACCCACGCCCATATCGATCACGCCGGTGGCACCGCTGAACTGGCGAGGTCGCTGGGCATTCCTATTGAAGGGCCTCACCGGGAAGACGATTTCTGGATTCAGGGCCTGCCCATGCAGGCGCAGATGTTTGGCTTCCCGGCGCCGGAAATATTCACCCCGGACCGCTGGCTGCAGGATGATGAACAGGTCACCGTCGGCAACCAGACACTGGACGTTCTGCACTGCCCCGGCCACACACCGGGCCACGTGGTGTTCTATCACGGTGAATCAAAACTAGCCCTGGTGGGCGATGTACTGTTCCAGGGCTCCATCGGCCGCACCGACTTCCCGAAAGGCGACTACAACACCCTGGTGCGTTCCATCCGCGAAAAACTGTTTCCCCTAGGGGACGACATCGCCTTCGTACCGGGCCACGGTCCCATGTCCACCTTCGGCCATGAAAAGGCCAATAACCCGTTCGTATCCGATCATCGGGGATAAATACCCGCGGGCCCTTGAGACACATCAACGGGCCCGCTATCATACCCGCCTTCTGACGATATGCCCCCGTAGCTCATCTGGATAGAGCGTCCCCCTCCTAAGGGGAAGGTAGCAGGTTCGAGTCCTGCCGGGGGTACCATTCTCCCCTCTCCCGTCGTGCAACGATTCACATAGTATTCTCTGATAACATATCCAACCTGTGATACCCCCCGGACAATGGAAGCCAAGTTCACAAACAATAAGAGGTCAGCACATGCGCCCGGAAGAGCTGGAAAAATTTCGTCAACAACTACTCGAACTACGTGAAGACCTGCTCTCAACCAGCGAGGCCCGGGACGAGGCCAGCGGAACCGTGCACCTGGACCAGCAAAGTGTGGGCCGGCTCTCCCGTATGGATGCCCTGCAGAGCCAGGCGCTGGCCAAAGCCGGTAAGGAACGTGCGGAACGCCAGCTGCGGTTGATCGAGGCAGCCCTGAAGCGGATCGACAACGACGAATTCGGGGAGTGCATGGAGTGTGGCGAGCCCATCAACCCCAAACGCCTGGAAATTGACCCCACCTGCCTTTACTGCATTGATTGCGCGCGGTAGCCTCTGATACAGACTCACATCAATACACAGACATGTTCCACCCATGGAACACACCGTTCAGAACTCCGACCTACCCCCACCCACGAATTTCAACTAGATTCTTTAAGCGGTTCACCGCGTCTTATCGGCGGTAACAATATGCTTGGTCAGGAGATCGGTCATGAGCGATGAAGCGACAAACGCCACGCCCAGTGTGCATTACAATTCAGGCAGATCGATCATTATCCGGCACACCGTCCGCCCCCGGCTCCGGGATCGCTACGAAACCTGGCTGCGGCAGATTATTACCGCCGCGGCTGAATTTCCCGGGCATCAGGGTGTTCATGTGGTCCGTCCGCCCGAAGGGAATGACACTTTTGAAATCGCGGTGCGGTTTTCAAGTAAGGAAGACGCCGAAGCGTGGCTGAACTCGGATATCCGCAAGGAGCTGATATCCGACATCGCTTCGGCACTGGCGTCTGACGAGCAGGTTGAAATCAAAAGCGGCATTGATTTCTGGTTTACCCCACCGGCCTCGAAAGCCAAACAACCCACGCGATGGAAACAGTGGCTCATCACCACGGCTGTGATATGGCCACTGACCATGATCGTACCTGTGGTGTATCAGCCCTTGTTTGAAGGCGTTCCAGAGCTTGCCGTCTGGGGCGTCCGCCACGGGATCGTCGCCGCGACCATTGTCGCCCTTGTGGTGTATCTGATTATGCCGCGCGTGGTCCGGCTCGTAGCGGGTTGGCTATTCCGTTAGGCCGGCAGGACAACGTGTACGGTTACTTAGCAATCACTGCGTTGTCGGCGCCGGCGACCGGCTTGTCAGGTCGCGGCGGCCACGCTGGCACGTTGCGACCAGGGATACTCCTTCACTGGCAGATGGATGACCGCCGACAGGGCGCCCACGCCGACACCGGCCCACCAGACCAGCGTGTAGTCGTTGTACACGTCGTACATGGCGCCACCCAGCCATACGCCGAGGAAACCGCCCAACTGGTGGGAAAAAAACACCAGCCCGTAAAGCGTACCCATGTATTTAAGCCCGTAGATATGGGCCACCAGACCCGAGGTCAGCGGTACCGTGGCCAGCCAGAGCGAGCCCATGGTTACGGAAAAGAGCACCACGGTTTCCGGCGTTATAGGCGCCAGTATAAAAGCCGCCGAAACCAGCGTCCGCAACAGGTAGATGGTGGCCAGCAGGTATTTGCGCGAATATCGGTTACCCAGCCAGCCGGCGAACAGCGTTCCGCCGATGTTGAAGAATCCGATCAGCGCAATGGAAATGGCTCCCAGCCCGGAGGCCGAAGTAACACCGACCGCGTAGAGCAAGCTGTCTGGCGCAATGGGGCCGCACATCTCGGTGATGAAGGCCGGGAAGTGGGCGGTGATAAAGGCCAACTGGTAACCGCAGGAGAAAAAGCCAATAAAAATGAGCAAAAAAGACGGGTCTCTGACCGCCCGTTTGATCACTGACCCCATCGGTTCTTCGTCGGCTGTGGACTTCTGTGGCTTGGGCGCCCTCATCAGTAAAAGCGCCATCATAGAGAGCATGACGAAGCCCGCGAAGACTATAAACACCGACTGCCAGGGCATCTGGCTGAGCAGCGCATTGGCCACCGGCGGGCCGACAATCTGACCGGCGGAACCGGCCGCCGTTGCGATCCCCAGCGCCATGGACCGGTGCCTGTCCGGTGCCGCGCGTCCGACCACTGCGAGTATCACGCCAAAGCCCGTGCCGGCAATGCCGAAGCCCACCAGCATCTCCAGCAACTGGTGCTGCCCCGGCGTAATGGCGTAGGCCGACAACACCAACCCGATCACATAGAAGGCGCCGCCACCCAGAATCGCCTTCCGGTCCCCATAACGTTCCGCCAGTGCGCCGAAAATCGGCTGCCCGATGCCCCAGAACAGATTCTGGATGGCAATCGCCAGCGAAAACGACTCGCGTGGCCAGGCAAACTCCTGGGCAATGGGCAACTGAAACAGCCCGAAAGACGCACGAACCGCAAAACTGACCAGGATGATGATGCAGCCCGCAATCAGAACAGGGTTGATCAGGCGGTCATAGGAACCTGAGTAGGTTTTATCCACTGCATTGTTCTCACTGTACGATTGAGGTCGACGCTTTCGGACGCTGCAAGCCGATCAGCGCGCGTTTAAGTGCTGCTCCAGTTGCGGTATCCGATCCTGCCCGAAAAACATCTCATCCCCTGCGAAGAAGGTCGGGGCCCCGAACACGCCGCGGCCGACCGCCTCCTCCGTCAGACGTTTGAGTTCCGCCTTCACTGCGGCATCGTCGCAACGCGCCAGGACGTCTTCGGCATCAAAACCGGCCTGCTGCAGTACGCTGACGGCGGTTTCGGGATCGTTCAGGTTCTTTTCCTCAACCCACATTGCGTTGAAAACCGCATCCAGATAGCGGTGGAAATCCTGCGTTTCCAGGTAGGCAACGGCGCCTCGCATGAGCACCAGCGTGTTCACCGGAAAATGAGGATTGAAATTCAGCGGCACACCGTATGTCCGGGCGAAACGCTGCATATCCATGCGAGAGTAGCGGGATTTCGCAGGAATCATTGCCGGGGACTGGTTCCCGGTTGCCTTGAAGACACCGCCGAGCAGCATGGGCTTCCAGCGAATCTCCGCCCCGGTTCGCTCAGCCAGCGCCGGCAGTTGGGTCCAGGCCAGATAACTCGCGGGACTTCCTACGTCGAAATAGAAATCGATAGTCTCGGTCATGTTGCTCTCTCCTTAAAAGGTTTCCATCCACGGCCGCAGATCCAGCTCGTGGGTCCAGCAGTCCCTTGGTTGTTGGTGAAGCTGCCAGTACTGCTCGGCAATGTGCTCGGGGTTGAGAATCCCGTCCTGCTCCTTCAGGGCATAACGCTCGGGAAAGTTTTCCCGGATAAAGTCGGTGTCGATTGCCCCATCGATAACAGAGTGGGCCACATGAATACCTTTGGGCCCGAGCTCTCTGGCCATGCTCTGTGCCAGTGCCCGCAGAGCAAACTTCGCACCGGAAAATGCCGAAAAGCCACTTCCACCACGGAGAGATGCTGTAGCACCCGTGAAAATAACGGTTCCACGGCCACGCGGCAACATCACCCTGGCCGCTTCCCTTCCAGCCAGGAACCCCGCGAAGGCCGCCATTTCCCAGACCTTTCTGTAGACACGCCCCGTCGTCTCGGTAATCGGGAACCGGACATTAGCCCCGATGTTGAACACGACCACGTCAACCTCCCCTATCTCGGCTTCAATCCGTGAGAACAAGGCACACATCGCGTCCTCGTCCCGGGCATCACAGCCAAGTCCGTAAGCCGTGCGCCCCATGGCTTCGATCTCTTTTACCAGCGGCTTCAGGGAGTCCTCGCTACGCCTGGTGGCGACAACGACGTGCCCTTCCCGCGCAAAGCGCTTTGCGATCGCCCCGCCAGTGGCATCTCCCGCGCCGATGACCACGGCTACCTTCTGTTGATTCTTCTGCATCAGCATTCACCTTGTCCGTTCTTTTTTGGAACCTGCCATTAGGATCAGTTCCTTTTCAGAACCTGTCAAGTTAAAATGACGGCAAGCGAAAAGAGGACACCTTATGCGTTGGGAAAAACTGAACCAGGAGCCTTGCTCCCTTGCCAGAACCCTGTCGGTCATTGGTGACCGGTGGACATTGATTATTCTGCGGGACTGTTTCCTTGGGGTACGGCGGTTTGAACAATTCGAAAACCGGCTCGGCATCACCCGTCACGTTTTAACGGACCGGCTGAAGAAGCTGGTGCAGCATGGCGTACTTTCAAAATCGCCCTACCAACAACGCCCGCTGCGAGAGGAATACCGCCTGACGAACAAGGGACTGGACCTTCACCCCGTGATCATGGCGTTGGTCCAGTGGGGGAACACTCACATGGCGGACGAGCGCGGAGCACCGCTGCTTCACATTCATAAATCCTGCGGCCACCGCATGGCTCCGGTGACCGTATGCTCTCACTGCAAGGAAGAAGTCGGCGCGCGGGATGTGCGTGTCGAGATTGGTCCGGCATGGGAGGGAACCATCGACGGCCTGGTTCCGGCTCGCGGCAAGTAACTTTTTCTACGCTCACGGAACATCGACATTGTCGCCAGTCCTCATGGCTTGGCATCCGGACTGCTCAGCGCGTGTTCCAGACTGGTCTTGATCTCGCTCCAGATAGCGACAAAGAACGCCGTCAGGGGAACCGCGAGTACCATGCCGATAATGCCGCTCAAGACCGTGCCCCAGAAGAACAGGGAAATAACCACGAGCGCGGGGTGCAGGCCCGAGCGGTTGGCCATGATCTTCGGTGTCAGCAGCCAGCTTTCGACCAGTTGCACCGCCGCGAACGCCAGTCCGGCCAGGATCAGTAACTCAACGCCGCCGTCCGGCTGCAGATAGGCAAGGGGCAGGATCACCAGCAGGCCAATCAGGGTGCCCAGGAAGGGGACGATATTCAGCAGCCCCAGCACCAGCCCGGCCAGCACGCCGAACTTCAGACCGATCAGTGTAAAGCTCAGGGCATACAGGGTTCCCATGCACACGGCGATGATCAGTTGGCCCTGAAAGAAGGCGGTGACGTACCCCACGAACACATCCATGAAATACAGCACTTTCTGCTGGATGGGCTTGCGGAAGACAGATAACAGCTCGGATGCCTGTCCCCGGAGCAAGTCCCCGGAAAGCAGGGTGAAGAACAGGAACAGGGGGACGAAGCTGATGCCCGCCAACAGCCCCAGATAGTTCATGATGGTCGTACCCGGGTCCTCCAGGACTGGCAGGGACTCCTTCCCATCGCTGTTCTCCAGGCTGGAGGATATCATGGCGCTGAGTTCCGGGAAGTAAATGGAGAAATACTCCTGCCAGTTTGCCAGTGTGTTGGGCAAAATGGTCATCAACTGGACAATCTGGCTGACCAGGGTGGGAACGAACAAGAAAATCAGGCCGCCGATACCCGCGAAGAAGGCCATCAGCAGAAGAATGATGGCCAGCAAGCGGGGTAAGTGAAGCCGGGTCTCGAGAAACTCCACCACAGGATGAAGCACCAGCGCCAGAATGCCGGCCAGGGACAACGACAAAAGCAGGTTGTAGAACTCGTTCAGCACCCAACTGAATGCCCACAAGATGATTCCGATCAGCGCAGTCAGTGCAACCAGGGACAACAGCACCGCCGTGTAGCGAAACAAGCGAAGCTCTACTGCGTTGAACAGTCGTTGATCCGGCCGTAACCCCACCGGGTTCTGACCGGCAACCTTCGCGCCGCCATCCAGGGGTTCCTGCACCTTGTGGGACATCGCGGATTCCTGCGCTATTTGCGGGCGGATTTACCGAACAGCAGCAGTCCAACACCGGCCGCCGCAGAAGCCGCGCCAAGGATCAGGAACCAGGTGGTGGAGTCAGTGAAACGGCCGGTAACGGCCTCCGTCACCTGATCGCCCAGGCTTTGGGATGACTGATACGCAAAGAACAGCAGAATCACCCCCACAACAAGCAACACAAGAGCCAGAATTCTATTGCTCGTCATTGACATCTCCTAACACGGTATCATCCTTGTCGCCACGCTTCCTGGCTTTACCCTTATTCTCCGTGTTTTCGTCGTCGGTCTCCTTTGCCTTCTCCTTCTCCTCGTTCGCACCACCTTTGACCGGATTCTTGCTCATGAGCGTATCTCCAGATGTTTGTTCCATTTGGGAACTGCCTGCGACACAGCCTTGCAGGCAGCGTGTAACAACTGTCGGGACTAGCGAGTGTTAGCGTTTGGTGGACTCTTCAAAGTCTTTGACCTGCTTCTCGGCTTCGTCTCTCGAAATACCGTAGGCCTGCTGAATTTCGCCCGCCAGTTGGTCTCGTCTGCCGGCAATCTCGTCAAGTCGATCATCGGTCAGCTTGCCCCACTGTTCTTTCACTTTTCCCTTGAGTTCGTTCCAGTTACCTTCAATGGTGTCCTTGTTCATCTTTCTCTCCTTTAGCCCTATGGCCGGTTCGTGGATTCATTGGACGCATACCCGATGACGCAAAACCGCGCGCCGTCGCCAGTACATCATTCCTTTTATTCAAACGGGGGTCTGTGCGTTATCAGACACAGACACCCGTTTGACTGGGCGAGCGGGCCCCGGCTCAATCTATGACTTGATGTGCGCGATATTTTGGCCTGCGGGAAGACCTGGTTTTGAAATGCATCCCTTATGTGCGCTTCCGCACAGACAGCCGAACGGGCGGGCACCGATGCTGAGGAAGTGCGTTCGCGTCGGTTGACTGCCGTGGTATTCGCCGCACCACTGCCCGCGCCAAGTACGTAATGGCGCATTTCGGAAATGCGATTTGAAGAATGCAAGTAAGGAGTCTCTCATGATCAGAGTCAACACGGCGGCAATCACTCTCTGTCTCCTCGGTGCACTGCCCATGGCAGCATCCGCACAATCCTCGGAGTTCGGTCCCGATGAGGGCGACCGGGAATTCTCCATCTCCGGAACCGGCAGTAACGACCGGGATTTCAATAGCGGCAGTTTCGGTGTAACCGGCGATCTTGGTTGGTATTTGCGGGATAACACGGTTGCCGGTGTCCGGCAAAGCATCACTTTCGCTGATATCGAAGGCGAAGGCGTCTCGGATGATTTCTGGAACGGCTCAACCCGTGGTTACCTCAACCAGCAGTTCCTCGACAATCGTGCGCGTCCCTTCGTTGGCGCCAGCCTCGGCGGAATCTACGGCGACGGCGTCAAGGACAGCGCCTTTGCCGGTCTGGAAACGGGGATAAAGTACTACGTGCAAACCAAGACCTATTTCCTCGCCCGCGCCGAGTATCAGTTCTTGTTCAGCGACACCGATGACGCTACCGATGCGTTCCAGGACGACGGAATCTGGGCCTATACAGTGGGTCTGGGCTACAACTTCTGAACGACGTCAGAGCGCTGACTTGAAGAGGTGGGCGGCGGGGCCATCGGCCAGTTGGCTACCATTGGCGCCACGCCCGTAGAGTCGCCGGACGCCCCGCAGATCCCCGGGCTGCAGCCCGGGGAAGGCCTCGGTGTAGCGAAACCCCATCACCTGCCCGGATGGACCGGGATGGTCCAGGCCTATGGCGTGACCGATCTCATGAATAAGCGTATAGCGGATGTCGTAGACTTCCTTGTCGCCACCGAATCCAACCTTCCACTTCTGGTCGGGGTTCAGGCACACCAGCGCCTGTTCGATGGTGCGCACACCCTCTTTCTCATCGGGCGCGTAAGATACATTGGCAAATGCCCGCCTGCGCGGCTGACCTTGCGCACCCAGAATGATATCTGCATCCCGGGCATCAGCAACCTGGTGGAATGAAAGATCAGCAGCGCGCTCCCAAACCTGAAATGCCGCTTCGGTCTCGCGCACCAGCGTCTCGAAGGAGAGATCCTGCCCGGAGATTGCTTTCATCGGTGCCAGATCACGACAGTTGCGCGCATCATCGAACTGCAACGTCTCGTCAGCGAAGGCGTAGCTGATGCTCGCCCCCACCCCTAACGTCTGCTCGCCCCACTTGACCTTGTAGCCGTCCAGCTCAAGCAGACGGTACCCGCCTTCACCGTTTTCGGCTGGCAGCGGGAACGACAATGGCAAGAGGGCTGCCATTACTAATACTCGCATGGAAAGGCGTGCACCTGTGACCGTTCGCACGGCAGTCTCCGAACAGAGATAACTGAAAACACTGGAATCGACCCGGCAAGTACGCTTTGAGCGTCCATGGGGCCTCCGTTACAGGACAACGAGTAGGTGCGCCACCGCACTGACAAAGCCTTCGCTTATGCCCAAACCGAAGGGGGCATTCCTGCGATATCAAGACTCGAGTCGCTACGGCAGATTACTGATAATCGTGGGAGGTGTCGATTGCAGATTGGTAAGGAAATGTTTGTCGGAAAATGAGCATCCCGGCTGTGCAAAGTCGAACAGGCCGGTCAATCGAATCATGTATGACGTATGTGACCGGTAGAGTCACCGTTGACGACGACCTCGGCCTCTCGCTCAAGCCGCTGGCGGTCTTGAAGCAGTAGCCCGTTGGCTTCCGCCAGAGCCAGCACCATCTCCACCTGACATGCGATCTCAGAGACAACCGCGAAAGCGTCACAGTCCTCGGCGACCTCTCGGACCCGATGAAGCATGTGCATCAGGTGCCGGGCCGCTTCCGGATCGCGGGAAGCTTGCTCCCGCAGTCGTTCCACGCACAGCTGCACCAGGTCGGCGGCGTCCCGGCCGACCTCATCGTAAACACAGCGGCCATCCCTGTCCCTGTCGTGCAGCCGCGGCAGCCCCCGCGCGACGATTTCCTCGAGCACGGCTTCAAGGTGGACCATTACCTCGTGGGCGGTTGAGGTGTCCGCGCGCGCCTGCAGCGCGAATGTCCCGACGTCCACCAGTTGGCTCACGGCGAACGCGAGGTCCATATCAGGGCTGCGGGTACGGGCAAGGTTGAAAGCGTTGGCCACGGCGTCGAAGTCGGCCTCCTCTACGTCGATTTCTGTGGAGGACACGAGCGCGACAGGGCGACGGGGGGTGACAAACTCGCCAATTCGGCAACGCAAATGGACAACCCCGCCAACCGGCAGCGCCATGCGAATCCGGTCGATGTCGATGCGGGTAATCCAGCCGGTTCCCGGGGCCAGGACCGTCCGCGGGGCAGACATCGGCGGCGGCACCTCGGTGAGTTCAACCCGCGCCTCGGGGTAGCGATCAAGCACCTGGAGGGCCTCTTCGGCAAGGCGGCTGATCAGTTCCGGCAGCGACAGGCTCCGCGTAGCGTGCTGAATCGCCAGCAATACGCCCGCCATCGCGGCGAGCGCGATCACCACCACCAGCACCGTACTCACCAGGGGAGCGGCCGCCTGTTCGTCGGCAGGCATCCTCAACAGGATTGCCAGTACCGCCACGACGCCCGCCGACATGAACGCCAGCAGATTGCGTTGAAAGCGATCATCCAGGAAGATCAGCAGCGTCCGGGGCGAGAAATGCGCGGCCATGAGGCCAACCACGACCGTGCGCATCCACAGGCCGAACACCGCGACCGTGATCAGACCACCAGTTACCGATCCCAGCAGGACCCGCGCGCCAGCGACGGTACCGAGCTCGACCGGCGGAGGCCACAGCCACGCAGTATCCACGGCCACTGCGGCCAGGCCCACGCCCAGGCCGGCGGCCATGGCCACG
Organism: Marinobacter alkalisoli; assembly: GCF_045449855.1. Lineage (NCBI taxonomy): Bacteria > Pseudomonadati > Pseudomonadota > Gammaproteobacteria > Pseudomonadales > Marinobacteraceae > Marinobacter > Marinobacter alkalisoli. The sequence continues at coordinate 53,226 of NZ_JBJJLC010000031.1, forward strand.
CTCATCGCCACCGTGATCTCTCCCAGGCGCAGGTTAGTCCAGCGGGGCCGTGGCCTGCCCCGGTTCGTCTCCCCCATGTTGCTCCCCCCTTGTTGTGGCCGAGCGGCGTATAGTCGCCCGGTGGCGACCATCTCGTCGGTGCGCTGTCACACTGAGCGCAAATCGGAACTGAATGACCGGGGTAGGTCCAGCTCGTCTTAAGCGTTCGTTACCGAACAGACAGTTCTTCCCAGCAGCATGAAAATCCACTGAGGCAAGTGGTTCGAGTGGCATCTCGATTGTTCGCATTCCCCACTTTCACGGAGAAGAATCATGGCCAAGAAAAAGAAACCGGCCCCGTCATCACGAGTGAAAAACGATGGCAATAAGCCTGCCACGACAGGTCATAGAGACGATGGTGTGCTCAGAACCAACGACATTGTCGCGGAGCACGCCAGCGCAAGCGAAGACTTCGTCGCTGCAATGCCCTATAACAGTATCAAGGCGCAGGAGCACGGTCACGCCAACGCCGTGACGCCACCGGCCGGAGAGACTGTAGAGCCGGGTTCCAGTGCATTGACCGCGAGCACGACCACAGAGGATACCGGGACCGCAAAAACCGGCGGCGCAGCGCGGCTCGGAACGAACGCGGCCGTCGCTCCGCTCGACCGGGTCAGAGTCGACGCAAGCGGTCGACCGTTGACGACGAATCAAGGTGTTCCCATTGGCGATAATCAGAACACGTTGAAAGCCGGATTGCGGGGGCCATCGTTACTCGAAGATTTCATTCTTCGGGAAAAAATCACCCATTTTGATCACGAACGCATTCCGGAGCGAGTCGTCCATGCACGCGGTTCGGCAGCCCATGGCTACTTTGAAGCCTACGACGCGCTGACCAAGGTCACTCGCGCAGCGCCGTTCGCCGAGAAAGGCAAAATCACACCTGTGTTCGTGCGCTTTTCCACAGTGGCCGGCGAACGCGGTTCGAAAGATACCGCGCGGGACATCCGTGGCTTTGCGGTGAAGTTCTATACCGACGAAGGCAACTGGGACCTGGTCGGAAACAACATACCGGTATTCTTCATCCAGGATGCGATGAAATTTCCCGACCTGGTCCATTCCGTCAAGCCGGAACCGCATCACGGCATGCCTCAGGCGGCGTCGGCCCATGATACCTTCTGGGACTTCGTCTCGCTGATGCCGGAATCCACTCATGTGCTGATGTGGGTGATGTCGGATCGCGGCATACCGCGTAGCTACAGGATGATGCAGGGCTTTGGCGTTCACACATTTCGCCTGGTCAACGAGCAGGGGCAATCCGTATTCTGTAAGTTCCACTGGAAGCCACTGCAGGGAACCCACTCACTCGTTTGGGACGAAGCCGTGAAAATTTCGGGCGCGGATCCCGATTTCCATCGGCGGGATTTGTGGGAAGCCATCGAATCCGGCGAATTCCCCGAATGGGAGCTGGGGCTGCAGATCTTCACCGAGGAGCAAGCCGAGAGCTTCAGCTTCGATGTGCTCGACTCCACCAAGATTGTGCCGGAGGAACTGGTGCCGCTCACGCCCGTCGGACGCATGGTTCTGAACCGCAACCCTGACAATTTCTTCGCGGAAACCGAACAGGTCGCGTTTTGTACGGCGCATGTTATACCGGGTATCGACTTCTCCAATGATCCTTTGCTCGCCGGTCGTATCCATTCTTATTCCGATACGCAGATCACGCGACTCGGCGGCCCCAATTTTCACGAAATTCCGATCAATGCATCCCTTGCCTCGGTGCAGAACAACCAGCGCGACGGTTTGCACCGTCAGGCGGTGCATCGCGGGCGTGTTGCGTACGAACCGAATTCATTGGCGGGCGGCTGCCCCTTCCAGGCTGGCACAGCAGGATTCGTGTCCTTCCCAGATGCCAATGCCGAAGACAAGGTCCGTGGAAAACCGGAGAAGTTCGCCGAGCACTATGCCCAGGCCACCCTGTTCTTCGACAGTCAGACGGCTGTCGAGCAAGCGCATATTGTGGACGGATTCCGTTTCGAGCTTAGCAAGGTCGGTGTTCCCGCCATACGGGAGCGGATGTTGTCATCCCTGGTGAACGTTTCGCCAGATCTGGCAACCAGGGTCGCCGCGGGTTTGGGCATGGAGGTGCCCAAAGCCATGCCGAAGGCAATGGAAAATCCCCAGCCCCCTGAAGTCACCGCATCCCCTGCCCTTTCGCTGATGGCGCTGCCGGGCGAATGCGGTGTCCGCACGCGACAGATCGCCGTGTTGGTGGAGGAAGGCGTCCACCATGCCTCGCTCGCCAGCCTTCACAGCGCGCTGACGGATGCAGGAGCCGTGGTTCATTTTGTAGGTCCACGGGTAGGCCTGTTCGCAGGCGACTCGGGCGAACAAATAGAAGCGGACAAATCGATGGAAAATGCGCCCGGATTCCTGTTCGACGCACTGGTATTGCCCGATGGCGACAAAGCGGTCCAGGCGCTGGCGGGTAATGGAGAGACGATGGAGTTTGTTAACGATCAGTTCAGGCACTGTAAGACGATCCTTGCTTTCGGCGCCGGACGGAAGCTGCTGGAAATGGCTGGCATCGAATCAGCGGCGGAGGACGACCCGGGGATCCTTTTGGCAGAAAGCGCCGATGCCGCCGAGATCGCGTCCGCCTTTATCAACGCGGTCGCGGCTCATCGTCATTTTGACTCTGACAGGGCCCCTCCAACCTGATGTATCATCACAGCAGTTGGAGGGACCAGTATGTTGAGCGCGGACAGGTTTCGTTTTGTTATCAGTCGGATTAAAGAGCGTTTGTGGGTCAAGCCACTGGTACTTTGCGTGCTTTCTATTGGTGGTACCTTCATCGCCAAACTGGCTGACGATACGGGTCTTTCCAGTGTGTTGCCCGAGATTACCCTGGAATCTGTCGAGTCCCTGCTGTCCATCATGGCGTCCAGCATGCTGGTTATCGCAACTTTTGCGGTAGGCTCCATGGTGGCCGCTTATGCATCCGCCAGTGCCGGTACGACACCTCGTTCCATACCGCTTGTTATTGCTGATGACGTTACCCAGAACGCATTGTCTGCGTTTATAGGCGCCTTCATCTTCAGTATTGTTTCCCTGATAGCCATCCAGAATGACCTGTTTGACTCTGCAGGCCGATTTGCGATCTTCGTGCTGACCCTTCTGGTGTTCGCCATTGTCATCATCACTTTCGTTCGCTGGGTGGACAGAATTGCCCGGTTGGGCCGGGTGGTGAACACCATTGAGAAAGCGGAAAAGGCAGCCGGCGACGCACTGGATCGTCGCCGCCATGCGCCCACACTCGGCGGTTTGGCAGTCTCCCCGCATCAGGCCGGGGACAAGGGTGTCCCCGTCTGTTCTTCAACGGTTGGTTATGTCCAGCATATTGATCTGGAGACGTTACAATCCTGCGCTGAAACGCTCAATTGCCGCGTGATGGTGACAGCACTGCCTGGCACATTTGTGAGTACACGCCGTCCGCTGCTTCGTATTGTGGGGGGTATTGGAGAGAGCATTGAGGGATGCGAGACGTTCAAGCCAGACGACTTTTCCGGCGCCTTCACGATTAGCTCAAACCGTGCTTTTGAAGATGATCCCCGCTTCGGGCTTCTTGCCTTGTCCGAGATCGCCGACAAGGCGCTGTCGCCTGGCATCAACGACCCGGGAACCGCGATCAATGTCATTGGCACAATGGTCCGACTGTTTACGCTTTGGCAATCCCCGCTTGAAAAGGACAAATTACGGGCGATCACCTATGACCGCGTATCGGTCCCGGAGTTGGTGATCGACGACTTGTTCGACGATGCCTTTACGGCCATTGCCCGTGACGGCGCGGGTATCGTTGAAGTGTCCATCCGACTGCAGAAAGCTTTTTGCGCGTTGGCCGAAACGGATGACAATGCGATAGTCACAGCTGCCAAAAAACATTCACGGATGGCACTGGTCCGTTCGGAGCGCGCCATGTCACTTCAGGACGATATCGATGCTGTGCGCAGAGCCGCTGCGTTTTCGGCCCCGTAAGTTCAGGACAAGTGTCCGTCCGTTTTATCGGATGTGCCGTAAAAACACATCCGGTTTGAACCGGATTCTTTGGCGTTATACATGGCCTGATCCGCGGTTTTTAGCAGAGCGACAGGAGAGGATGCGTCCTGGGGATAGAACGAGATCCCAACGCTGGCCGAAATCTGGACAAGCTGCTGTGCGGTCTGGAAGGGCATCGCGAGTGCATCGATAATCGTCTGGGCCACATGCTCAACATCCTCGCGCCGCTTAGCGGCAGTGAGAATCACGGTAAACTCATCGCCACCCAGGCGCGCAACCGTATCGTCCTCCCGGACACAATCGGCAAGGCGCTCTGCCACGTCGCACAGTACACGGTCCCCCGCTTCATGTCCGAGCGAATCGTTGACCTCCTTGAAGCCATCAAGATCCATGAAAAGCAGGGCAAGAGGCAGGCTGCTACGCTTTGCATGTTTGACCTCCTGTTCCAGACGATCCAGGAACAGACGTCGATTCGGCAGCCCGGTCAACAGGTCATGGTGGGCGTTGTGCCATACTTTTTCTTCGGCGAGCGCCTGTTCGGTGATATCCCGGAAAATGCAGACGGTCGCCTCGGTGTGCCGATGTTCGTCCAGTACGGGCGCGAGCAGATACTCGAACCTTTCACCCTGGCCGGAAGCAAACGTGTGGACGAACTTGCCCCGGTAGGTGGACTGCTCAGCAATTACCTTTTCCAGATTACGCTGGAAGTCCGAGGCGAACGAAAACCCGAGCTCAAAGGTGGTTTTTCCAATGATCGCCTCGGGCTGTAGAGCGAAAAGGTCGGCAGTGGCCTTGTTTGCATAGATGAACCGGCCCTCGAGATCCAGCACATAAATCGGATCAGGTGAGGCAACCAGAATGGCGCCGAACAGCCGGGTTTCCATCTCTTTTACGGTCGTATACTGCTCCAGCGATTCGGCGACGGCTTGATCTATCGCTTCATGGAATCTGGTGAGGTCTTCAAGCTGTTCGCCAGCAATGGTTGGGTAAGCTTTAGTCCAGTGTGACACCACACTTGCGCGCAGGGCCCGGAATTCGGAAACCGTCTCAACGACGCTGAAGCCGCTGGTCTGTCGATCGCCACCGTGCACTTCTGCCCAGGACTCCTCCCCGTCCTCCGGCTCAAAACCTTTCGATTTGGCAGCCTGTTCTGATTCACTCTGGCGTGAATCGAGATCGTCGGCAATCTCCAGAAGCATTTCTCTGGCGTGGTCGCGCAGCCCGGTCCTACCCATATGCCTGGCATGAAAGATAGTTTTGGCAAATGCTTCCCAATCCTGAAGAATCGGTTCTATTTCCGCCCGAATAAAATCCGCTAGTCGCAACTTTGTCTGCATGTCTTTGGCTCCCAATAAGAGCAGAAAAGATCAGGAGCGGCACCAGCTCCTGACAGGCTTATTCATCTGTTTTCTGCTTGCCATCCGCGATCTTCTCATCGACCTGCTCGCCTTCCGCCCGGTTGGCATCCGGTTCTTCCTGCTCGGCTTCTGCTCCGGGTTCCAGGCTCAATTCGATAAAAATGGGAAAATGATCGGATCCCCAGGCAGGCCCTCTTTCCATGCGCACGAGCTTGAAATGATCGGAGTGGAAGACGTGATCAAGCGGCCAGCGCAGGAGCGGGTTCCTGGCGTTATAGCTGCTGTACATGCCCCGCCCGACACGCGGGTCGAGCAGGCCGCTGGTTTTCTGAAACAGGTTCGTGGTGTAGGACCAGGCTACATCGTTGAAATCCCCTGCAATAATGGTTGGCTTATCGTGCTTCTCGACTTCCCGGCCCACAATCAGCAGTTCCGCATCTCGCTCCGTTGTCTCGGTCGCATACTTCGGGTTCGGTGGATCGGGATGAACCAAATGCAGAAAAACCCGGTCCTCGGACGGCAACACCACCTGCATGTGCATCGACGGGATGCTGTCTTTGAGAATAAACCGGATCACGGGATCGATCATCTCCAGACGGCTGTACACGAGCATGCCATAGGTGTTGTTGAGCGGGTTCTTGAGCGTGTGCGGATATTTGTCTTCCAGTGGCCTGAGCGCCTCCTCCCACCAATCATCTGTCTCCACGGTGAGGATCACATCCGGATCATAGTCACGAACGATCTCCAGAAAGGCCTCCGACTCCCGGTTTTCTATCAGCACGTTTGCGACCAGCAAGCTGAAGTTAGCATCGTCCGAGTCCGATTCAGCCGCCAGCACCTCCTTGGGCATCAGCACTGTGTACGGAAATATCTTTACGATCTGATATCCCAAGGCCAGCACCAATAGCCCGAGAACGACGGATTCATAGACGCGATACGGGTTCCAGAAATAGAGATAGAAGGCAAGGAGCACGATACCTGCGACGGTAATCTGCCCTCTTGGAAAATCAAAAACACGGATCCACCATTGGTCGAACCGCAGTAGCGGAAGAGCCGTCGCAATCACCAGCAACAGGGCCAGTAAGACCAGAACAATTTTCATGGCATACAAAAGGGCTTCCCGGGCCGGCCACGCGGCCTTTCTGCGCGGCCGGCCCCACCCTTCAGCGTGCGGAGCTGCCCTGGATGAGCCTCACTATAGCGAGCAGTATCACTGCGCCGATCAGCGACACGATGAAGCTCATGACGGTGATGCCCTCGTTGATGGAGCCGGCGCCGAGCAGTGGCCCGATCAGCCATCCGCCGATCAGTGCGCCCACAATGCCGACCACCACGTTGAGGATGATGCCCTGCCGGCCATTGGTGCCCATGATCATGCTTGCGATCCAGCCGACCAGGCCGCCCATGACGAGCCATATAATGATGCCCATAATTCCTTCCTCCGAATAGTCTCGACGCAACGGGCGTCAGTGGATGAAGCGTACACCTGCCGTTCTGCGATCACTGTGCGTTACCGCACTCTCGAGTCCCATGCCAAGACTCCGCAGTGCTATGTGGGTTACTGCACCGACCCGGCAGGGCTTCGCTGACTACCATTCAAGATCCAGCTGGCCGACACCGGCCGGATGGGTGAACCGAATCCAATGACGCAGCCGCCCTAGCGCGTCGCCTACCAGTGTTCAGGAGGAATCAATGAAAAAGAACCCGTATATCAAGAAGCAATTGGACGAGTTGTTGTATCAGGCTCTCGAAACCGAGCGCGGAGGTATAAAGATCTACGAAGCCGCGCTGTCATGTGTGCAGAACGAGGACCTGAAAGGTGAATGGGAGGAGTACCTTGAACAGACACGCACCCACGAGCAGGTGCTGCTGAAGGTGTTCGAGGAACTGGGACTGAATCCGGAGACCGTAACCCCCGGTCGGGAAGTGGTAGCACACATCGGAGACTCGCTGGTCGCGGCGATGAAAATGGCCAAGTCGAAGGGCAGTGCCGCAGACGCTCAACTTGTGGCCGGCGAGTGCGTGGTCCTGGGGGAAACCAAGGACCACCAGAACTGGGAACTGATCGGGCATCTGGCAGAACACGGCCAGGGGGACGCAACCGGTGCGCTCAAAACCGCGCTCGAAGCGGTGGGGCAGGAAGAGGACCATCACCTCTACCACACGAAGGGATTCACCCGCGAATTGTGGGTCGAATCGCTCGGCTTGCCGGCAGTCCTGCCGCCCCCGGAGGAAGTGAAGTCGGTTGAAACCGCGATCGGCGCCGCGCGGGCGGAAAACCAGCGCGATGACATGCTGAAACCGAAGCACTGACGGATTCTGCGTGGTGGCATCTGGTACGGATTAGTACCGGCCGAGCATGAAAACGGCAGAGGCTTTCGCCCCTGCCGTTTATTCATTCCACTATAATGGAGTTACTGGAACTCACTCCTGTCTTTCAAACTCAGGCGCACCTTCCAGATCCTCACGGGTCAGGTCAATCCGCAGATCCTGCTCATCAGAAGCGCCCAATTTCGTTACGTCATCCCAGCCAATGGCTACGTCTTTCTCACCCATGCCCAGGAATCCGCCGACGCCGACGACAACAGCCACGACCTGACCGTTCTGATCAATGATCAGATCACTCACCGCGCCCACATCCTCATCACCAGTGGTTTTAACATTCGCACCAATCAGGTCGCTTGCCTGCATGCCGCTAGCCGGTGCAGAGGCCAAATAGCCCTGGCTTTGCATGCTGGACTGGTCGCCCGTTTTTTGGTCACTTTGCGCAGTGCCGGTGGTAGATTCCATGGCGTCCTGGTCAGGCTGAGCGCTCTGCTGTTGCTTATCAACATCCTTGTCAGCAGATTGTTCCGCAAGCACAGCACCTGAACCTAACGCTATAGCCGGTGTGACCAATGCATAAAAGGCTAAAGAATGTAGTTTTTTCATAAGATTCTCCTGCGAATCGGGTGTTATGGTCGGACAAAATGTCCTGTGTAACCGCTTCATCACAGCTTTTCCTTCCCCGCGTCATTTTCAGGAAGGAGACTGAATCGTCATGAGACATGGCGATTCAGGATGAGCTTCCAACTTACGCGTAAGGCGTTGGCCTGTCGGTTCGCTGACGCACTAAGTTTGGAGTAAAACGATTAAATACCCCCGCTTTAGGGCCAATCGGAACCTATGCCGGCCATCAATGCGTTAAGATGCTGGTCCGACTTTGCTACCCGGAACCCCAAATGGCTCGCTTCAACGAAATCGGTACCGCAACCATTCCCGGCAAGGGAACTCAGCTGCGCCTGTTACAACGCAATGATGAATTCTCCATCAAGATTGCCGGTACCACCGGCGAGCTGATGAACAGCCGGATACACGGCTCGGAGGATGCCCTGGCCACGCTGGCCTGTGAGCGTATCAACGGGCAACCCGAACCCCGCGTCCTGATTGGCGGGCTGGGCATGGGATTTACACTGGCAGCGGCGCTGTCAGCGCTGGCCGAAGATGCCCGGGTAACGGTGGCCGAACTGGTGCCCGAAGTGGAAACCTGGAACCGGGGGCCGCTGGGGGCGGCGGCCGGGTATCCGCTGAACGATCCAAGGGCCAGCGTTCACGTTGGTGATGTCGCAGAGTTGCTCAGAGACGGTGATGGCGACTGGGATGCCATCCTGCTGGACGTGGACAACGGCCCGGAAGGGCTGACCCGCAAGGAAAACAACTGGATTTACTCCCCGGCCGGTATTGCCGCCGCCCAGAAATCCCTGCGCCCTGACGGTATCCTGGCCTACTGGTCCGCCGGCCCCGAGCACGCCTTTACCGAAAGGCTTCGCCGTGCCGGGTTTTCCGTGGAGCCGGTTACGGTGCGGGCCCTGCGACCTGGTAAAGGTGCACGCCACGTGATCTGGCTGGCCTGGTAAATACCCCTTCATGGGTGCCGCATTGCGATACGGTCATTCGAAGTACAGGGATATGTGTTGTATGTTTATGATTAGGGGGGAATGCTCCGGCGTGCCCCGTTTATCCACTGCGACACTCAGGAGGTATTCCAATGAAACCTTCAATGAGTCTGACCGGTGAACATGGAGGCCACAAAATAGCCGCAGTCTTTGATGCTGAGACGGACGCCAGGGACGTGGCGAAAGCCCTTTGGGAAAGCACAAGCCTGACGGACAAACAGGTCATGGTGCTTAGCCCCAATGACCGGCATCAGGGCGAGGAGCTGGAACCTGAAGACCAGGGCATCTGGCGCACGCTGGTACGGTCCCATATCGGACTGGGAGTTGCGGGCGCCATTGGCGGGTTTATGCTGTTTCTCGTGCTGAACGCCTCTGGCATCGGGCTTATTGCTCAGAATACGGTGGTTGCCGCTTCCGTTTTCACCGCATTCGGGGCAGTCTTCGGGCTGTTGCTTGCAGGCGCGGTTACGATCCGCCCGGATCACACGCCCTATTTGATCAAGACGCAATCCGCACTGCGCGAGGGCAAGTATGTGCTGGCCGTTCATGCATCCAGTCTGCAGCAACTTCAGGAGGCGAAGTCGCTGCTCAAATCCCGACACATTAAAACGGTGCAGAGTCTCTGATTAACCGATGATATCCGTGCCGACGCCCTGCTGGCGTCGGCTAACGGCCCTCAGTTCAAATAACACCAAAGGCGAGCATGGCATCAGCCACTCTGCTGAACCCGGTGGTGTTGGCGCCGAACACATAATCGCCGGAACGGCCGTACTCTTCTGCGGTCTCAAAGCAGGAGCGGTGAATCTCAACCATGATGTCCCGTAAACGCTGTTCGCTGTATTCAAAACTCCACGAGTCCCGCGACGCATTCTGTTGCATCTCAAGAGCACTGGTAGCCACCCCTCCCGCGTTAGCGGCCTTTGCGGGACCGAAGAGCGTTCCGGCGTCCCGGAAAAGTTTCATTGCCTCCGGGGTACACGGCATATTCGCGCCCTCCGCCACAGCCAGAACCCCACTCCTGATCAATGCACTGGCATCGTCACCTGTCAGTTCATTCTGCGTGGCACATGGCAGCGCAACGTGACAAGGCAAATTCCAGATGGAGCCGCCGGCAGCATAGTCAGAACCGTTCCGGCGACGTTCTGTGTACTCGCTGATCCGCCCCCGCTCGATCTCCTTGATCTGACGCACCAGATCCACATCAATTCCGGCTGGATCGTAGACATAACCGCCCGAATCTGAGCAGGCGACCACCTTGCCGCCGAACTGATGCACTTTCTCCATGGCGTATATCGCCACATTGCCGGACCCCGAAACCGTGACCTCCTTGCCTTCGAGATCCTGACCCTGAGCAGCCAACATTTCCTGTACGAAGTAAACCGTTCCATAACCGGTCGCTTCCTTACGCACCCGTGCACCGCCCCACCCCAGACCTTTGCCAGTCAGCACGCCTGATTCGTAGCGGTTGGTAATTCTCTTGTACTGTCCGAACAGAAAGCCGAGCTCGCGGGCGCCCACACCAATATCGCCTGCCGGTACGTCGGTATACTCACCGATGTGTCGGTAAAGTTCGGTCATGAACGATTGGCAGAAGCGCATGATCTCGTTGTCGGAACGACCTTTGGGATCGAAGTCCGAACCGCCCTTGCCGCCGCCGATCGGCAAGCCGCTGAGTGAGTTCTTAAAGATCTGCTCGAAACCGAGGAACTTGACCACGCCAAGGTTCACGGATGGATGAAATCTCAAGCCGCCCTTATAGGGCCCCAAGGCCGAATTGAACTCGACACGAAATCCCCGGTTAATCTGCACCGTGCCCGAATCATCAACCCAAGGCACCCGAAAAATAATCTGCCTTTCAGGCTCACAGATGCGTTCAAGAAGTTTTGCATCCTTGTATTCAGGGTGTTTGGCAATAACCGGAGCCAACGAATCCAGAACTTCCGAAACGGCCTGATGGAATTCAGGTTCTGCGGGGTTTCTCCTGACTACCTGCTTTTGCAATTCTTCCAGGGCATCGTTTTGATTCATCTGTTTTCCTTTTTTAACTGTATGGAGTGACTTGAATAATTCTCAACTGAAGCACATTTTTGCTGTCCACTGGCCAGTCAATACGGTCCCCTATGGTCAGTCCAAGCAAGGCGGCGCCAGCCGGTGCAAGAACCGATACATGATCCTTGGCGCCTGCGCTCTCGTTCGGATATACGAGCTTGAGTTTGTATTCCGCGCCGCTGCTTTCGTTGATGAAATGGACCACCGAATTCATGGTGACGGTGCCCTCCGGAAGTTCATCGGATCTGACCAGGGTGGCACGGTCCAGCTCGTCCTCAAGGGCTTCAAGCGTGGGGCTTCGGGCGGCCTGTTGATCAAGCATGAGTGACAAGCGATCAAAATCGGTTTCAGAAATATAAATGGCCGGACGTTCGGACATACCCATTCCTCTGAGCATTAAGTATTGGGGGTTTGAAAAGCTGCTGACCGGGGTTTCGCCGAACCCGGCGAGTCAGTCGGCGGATTCAGCGGTAGGAATGGAAAACGACAGAGTGCCCGGCGAACCTGGACACAGGCGCCGTAGAGGGAGAGTTGGTAGATAACCGGGAAGCCAGCACTAAAAAAACATCCTGGATGAATTTTTCTATAGTGCTATCGATAATGGAAATGGCGAAGAAAAGCAAGAAAAACCACTCCGGCGGCACGCGTGCGATCACCGGAGTAGCATTCATCAGCGGTGATGAATTGGATAAATCAGGCCTCGGCAGCCTTAGGTGACAACTCACCTACATTTTCTTCATCCAGATCCGATTCCGCATCCAGAATCAGCGCCAGTTCTTCATCGGCAGTTTTGGCAACCAGCTTGTTCTTGCCATAGGCAAAGTAATAAACAGCGCCGACCACAAACAATACAAGGGTGTAGTTGAAGGCGCGCGGATCGAAGGCATAAACGCCGGTCATGGCAACCAGTGACAGCACCAGTGCCAGGGAAGAGGTGAAGATTCCACCGGGGGTTTTGTAGGGGCGAGGCAGGTCCGGCCGATTGAGGCGCAGCAGGATGTGGCTGCCGGCCATCAGCGCGTAGGAGATGGTCGCTCCGACCACGGCCATGCCCAAGATCAAGTCCCCTTCCCCAGTGAGCGAGACAAGGAAGCCGAATACACCGGGCACGATCAACGCCCACTTGGGGGCCTTGCGCTCGCTGGTCAATGACAGGACTTTGGGCAGGTACCCTGCACGGGAAAGCGCAAACACCAGCCGGCTGTAGCCATAGATGATGGAGAAGAACGAGGCAATCAGCCCCATCAGACCCAGCATATTGATGAAGGTAGCGAGATTTCCACTGCCAGTGGCTTTGAGGGCATCCACCAGGGGAACACCACTTGCCCCGATCAGATCAGCGCCCGCCGCCCCTGCCAGCAGGAAAACAACCAGCGTGGCGGTGAAGAGCAGAAAAATCATCGCCCCGATGATGCCTCTGGGCATATCCCGCGCCGGATCCTTGGATTCTTCCGCCGCCAAGGGAACGCCTTCAACAGCCAGAAACAGCCACATACCGAAGGGAAGCGCCGCCCAGACCCCGTACCAGCCGAACGGCAGGAACTCGCTGGCGCCGGCGGCATCCGTGGGTGCGATATTGAAGAGGTTGGCGGCATCAAAGTCGCCAATCAGCGCAGCGGCAGTGGCCAGGATAGCCACCACGGCCAGTCCGCTGATCACCATCATCACCTTGAGCGCCTCTCCCACGCCGGCTAGGTGAATACCGACGAAAACCGCATAGAACAGGGCATAGACCCAGGGTCCGTTTATGCCGAGCAGTTCTTCCACCGCCGCGCCGATGAAGATGACGATGGCCGCTGGTGCCAGGGCGTATTCAATCAGCACCGCCAGTCCGGTCAGGTACCCTCCCGCCGGCCCCATGGCGTGCCGGGCAAAGCTGTAGCCGCCCCCGGCTACCGGAATCGAGGCCGACATTTCCGCCAGCGACAGCACCAACGCAAAATACATCACGGCCATCAGCGCCGCGGCAATGGCAAAGCCACCCCAACCGGCCTCGCCGATGCCAAAGTTCCATCCGGCAAAGTCGCCGGAAATGACGTATGAAACACCCAATCCAGCCAGTAGCACCCAGCCGGCCGTGCCTTTCTTTAGCTGGCGCTTGGCCAGATAATCCTTGTCTACGTTGCTCGTTGTCATGTGAGTTCTCCAGGTAAGTTCATCAGTTATCCGTGAGGAAGTTTTTGTTATTCGCGTTTTTTTCGATCACCACCTCTTCTGTGCGATCTTTAAGACCGACTCCGGAAATCCTGAGCCGTCTTGCTTCACGCATCAGATAGAGGAGGCGTTGGCTGGCATGTTCAAAACTCAAACCGGCGGGCCGCACGTTCGAGATGCAATTGCGGCGCGCATCGCTCAAACCACTCTCGGGCCCCCAGGTCAGGTAAATCCCCAGGCTGTCAGGTGAACTGAGGCCAGGGCGCTCACCGATCAGCACAACCACCACACTGGCTCCCAGGGATTCACCAATCTGGTCACCGATGGCCACCCGCCCCTGCTCTACGATGGTCAGGGGCGCCAGTCGCCAATCGCCTGAGTCTGCATTCAGATCCCTGAGAAACTGCGTGACCATGGGCACTGCGTTGTTCTGGATGGCGGATGAAGACAGGCCATCAACAATCACGATGGCCACATCTGACTCGCCCGGATCTCCGGCCCGATGCTTGGCCAGGCACTCCAGAGATGCCTGGGACAGACGCCGTCCGAGATCCGGACGCTGAAGGTAGGTCAGCCGGTCTTCCGCCTGGCTTTTGAGTAGCAGCGGTGACTTGTCTGGTAATGCGGTTCCCGATGGGTCCAGATCGTCCACCAGGCGCTTCACGTCCAGGGGAAAGTGGACGGCATCTCTCGCCTGGGCGTGGGCCAACTGGAACTTGAGGAGTTCGTGGGTGGGCAGGCTGACACCGGCCCTGCCGAGTCCGATCCGGGCGTCAGTGAACTGGCGCAATACCCGCCAGACGTTCCCGGTAACAAGCGGCTTTTGCTCACTCATGGCCTGCCTCCTGGGTCAGGCCCTTCAATGGCCCCCTGAACAGGTCCGGTAACCGCCTGTTCGGCTCATACCGTGAGGTGTTTTCGAAAATCTGCATGCGAACAAGCCAGTCCTCGAACTCGGGCGCCGGTTTCAGGTCAAGGACATGGCGGGCGTAGAGAGCGTCATGGAAGGAGGTGGTCTGGTAGTTCAGCATGATGTCGTCGGAGCCGGGAATCCCCATGATGAAGGTGCAACCGGCGACCCCCAACAGGGTCAGCAGGTTGTCCATATCGTTCTGGTCGGCTTCGGCGTGGTTGGTGTAACAGATGTCACACCCCATGGGCACACCGAGTAACTTCCCGCAGAAGTGGTCCTCCAGCCCCGCCCGGGTGATTTCCTTGCCGTCAAACAGGTATTCCGGCCCGATAAACCCGACCACGGTATTGACCAGCAAGGGATCAAAACGCCGCGCCACGGCGTAAGCCCTGGCTTCACAGGTCTGCTGGTCGAGGCCGTGGTGGGCGTTGGCGGATAGCGAGCTGCCCTGCCCGGTCTCGAAGTACATCACGTTGTTGCCGACGGTACCCCGTTTCAATGACAAGGCCGCATCCTGTGCCTCCTGCAGCGTCGCCAGATTGAACCCGAAGCTGCTGTTGGTGGCCTCCGTGCCGCCGATGGACTGGAACACCAGGTCCACGGGTGCGCCCTGTTCAATGGCCTCCAGGGTATTGGTGACGTGGGTAAGCACACAGGACTGGGTGGGAATGTCGTATTTCTGGATAACATCATCCATCAGCCCCATCAGTTTGATGGCCTGGCTGACGTTGTCCGTGGCCTGGTTGATGCCGATCACCGCATCTCCGTTGCCGTAGAGCAGGCCGTCCAGCAGGCTTGCGGCTATGCCCGACACATTATCGGTCGGGTGATTGGGCTGGAGGCGGGTGGAGAGATGACCAGGCAGGCCGATGGTGTTTCGGAACGCCGTTGTCACCTGGCATTTCTTGGCCACCAGGATGAGGTCCTGGTTCCGCATCAGTTTGCTGACAGCTGCCACCATTTCCGGTGTCAGGCCGCTGCGGAGCCGTTCCAGTGCTTCTGGCGTGGCCTGGTCGCTCAGCAGCCAGTTGCGAAAGTCCCCAACGGTGAGGTGCGCGACCGGAGCAAACGCAGCTGAATCCTGAGTATCCAGGATAAGGCGCGTCACCTCATCCTGCTCATAGGGCACCAACGCCTCGGAAAGAAACGCTACCAACGGCAATTCGGCAAGGCGCATCTGGGCAACGACGCGCTCCTCGGCTGACTCTGCGATGACGCCGGCGAGCCGGTCACCGGAGCGTGCCGGCGTGGCCTTGGCCAACAAGTCCGCCAGGCTCCTGAAATGCCAGGTCCGCGCTCCCAATGTATACGTGTACTTGTAACCCATGTGCTTTTTCGCCCTTTAACAGGGTTCCCCCGGAACAGACAGCTAATCCGGGGGAACGGATATTGCTGTCCATTCCACTGTAATCCTCCTGTCACAGCGGAGTTATCGAAAAATGGCAAACCTCAATGGGCACGGAAGTCGTATGGAATTAGGCACTAAGTCCTGTTGGCAGAATCCGGAAACCAGGTCCAAGCTGGAACGAAACGACTCTTTCGGAGTTCCCATGAACCAACAACAAGAAAAAAAGGCACCAAAGAGGTGCACTTCGGTCGCGGATGATGCCAATGAGCACGCCGGCAACCTGACCAACTGGCATCAGCAATACGATCAGGTGGGGAATGGCCGGTTTTACGGCAGGATCGACGAGCTGCACCTGGATGGCATCCAGCTCTTCATCGAACACACCAGCCATGCCGTGAGACAGCAATGCATGGTGTGGCCGGAATCCATCTGGTTCGGCATACCCAGCAGGAACGAGGACGTTCGCATCAACGGCCAGCAGGCAGACCACACTGACATCCTGTGTCGCCCGGGAAGCCAGCACTTCGAACTGGTGACACCAGACAGCTTCGACATGCTCAGCCTGGTGGTCCACCAACGGGAACTGGAGCAGCAGTCGGAATCCCAGGGCATCGAACTCAAGGTGCTGGATACCTCAAGCTATCCAAGACTGAAGCTGCCGGCACAAACCCTTCGGAACATCCAGTATTTGTTGCGGAGGATTGTCCGCACCGAGCCCAGCCGGCTGGACGGGCGGATTCACCACGATCTGCTGATCATGACGGTACTGGAGTTACTTTCCGTGGAGAAACCCAACCGCACAGTTGCACCCAGCTACGCCCACCGGAAAGCGGTGGTGGAAAAAATAAAGGCCTATGTGAACACCGTCGACGATTTGCCCGTCACCATGGCGAAGCTCTGTGAAGTGGGATGCGTCAGCCGGCGCACGCTTCAATACAGCTTCGAAAGCATACTCGGCATCAGCCCGCTCCAGTTTCTGAGGATCAGCAGGCTGAACCGGGTCAGGCGCATGTTGCGGGAGGAAGGCGCGCAATCCGTATCGGACATTGCGGCGTTCAATGGCTTTTATCATCACAGCCAGTTTTCTGCGGACTACAAGCAGTTGTTTGGGGAGTGTCCGTCTGAGACGTTGGGGCGGTGTTCGGGGGAGGTTGCTTAGAGGAGGAAGCGGGCGAAGGGTATTTTCTACGCCCGCTGCCAGGATGTCTGTCAGAAAATCAGATCATCACAGCTTTCATAAAATTTCGTATCAGTGCTATTGATCTCGACCACAGCTACGTGAGCGGGGTCAGTGGTAACGTCCATATCCTCACCATATCGAATCTCGGCAGAGGTATTGCCTTCGCCTCCAAGCCTGATAACGCCCCTGATTGGGCAAGTATCACCGTCGGGAACGAACACCGGTTCAACTGTGGAGATATCAATATACCCATCAATAGCCGAACCAATGAGCTTGGACGCAAGCGAGATAACCACGCCTGAGTTATCAACGTCCAGAGTGGTCAATGCATTGGCGATGGCAAAGTAATCGTCCCCGATGATGAATTCCAGCGCGTCGGTCCGGTAGGTTTCAGTCCGCTCGTCGCCACTCTCAACGATCTTCCAGTCATCCACTCCCTTGACAACAATATCGTCGCCGTTATCAAAAACGGTCCCGGTTATATCAAACACCTGAAAACCTTCATTGCCACTGCTTATCACTTCGTTGACATAGAAATAATCGCCATTCAGGACGATACGTCCAAACGTCGGTGTGTTCAGATCGCAGCTGTTAAAACGCCAGCGCTCGTCGTCACTCACATCGTCGCTGTTTACCGTGATGACAACCTGTCCGCCATTATCACAGTCGTAGGTCAGTTCATTGTCCGAGATACTGGGCGACGATGAGGTTACCGCGGTATCCACCTCTTCAATCAGGCGGTAAGCGTTTTCAGCGTCGTCGTACAATACTAGAATTTTATCAGTGTCTGCCTCGCCGCTGATGGTCACTTGCCGATCTGCATAACCATCGGGATCGACAGAAATATCAGAGTCGGAAGGGCGCTGGGTTTCGGTGCGGTCGCCGCTACTGCTACTTCCACCTCCGCCACCACCGCAGGCGGTTAAACCCCATGCGCATACGAGTGCCAGAATTCCGGCAGTTGTTGTTTTGACCACAGCAAGTACTCCCTTTTGTACCGGCCGGCGCGAACAGGTGAACCGGATGGTTTCGCCTGACATCCTTTCGCGTCTTCCTGAGCTCACTCATAAACCAGTGGGCCGAAGCGGCCCCTGATTACATAATCGATACACCTGTAAGTGAGAGTAGTCTATGCAACAAATTTCCGGCATTATTTTGCAAGATTTGACGATTATTTAATCGGCGGTTTTTAACGCCTCAAGATCCCGCGGCGCCACGCCCAGATCCTGCCAGTTTTCCGGATGGCAGGTGAACAGCAGTACCTGATGCCGGCGGGCGGCGTCGAACAGAATGCGCTTCATCTGGTCCAGGCGCTGGCGATCACTGTGCACCAGGGTGTCGTCCAGAATAATCAGGGTTGGTCGCCCGGCTTCCCGCAGCAAATCCGCGTAGGCCAGGCGGCTGATCAGCCCCATCTGTTCCCGGGCGCCAAAGCTCAGTTCCAGGACATCTCCGGTTTCCTGGCCCTGTTGGCCGGCACGGGTCAACTGGCCGGGCATCAGGTTGTCGTCCACGTCCAGGTTGGCCTTGGGGAACAGTACGCCCAGATAGTGGTTCAGGTGTTTTTGCAGCGGCGCCTGGAGACGACGGGTCAGGGCCTGGCGCTTTTCCTGCAGGAGTGTGAGCAGCAGATCCAGCGCTTCCGCACGCCGATGCAGCTCGGTATAACGGCGAACCGCATGCTCCAACCGTGCCGCCAGCTCTTCCCTTTGCTCTTCCAGCCCTTCTGCGCCCTGACTTTCCAGTTTGCTTTCGAGACTGGTCAGCTCCAGGGCTTCCTGCTGGTGGCTGCGCTCCAGTTGTTCGGCGCTGGCTTTGAATCGGGCCATGTCCTGTTGCAGCAACTCCGGGCGGGCTTCGTCAATCTGCTCCTGCCGTTTGCTGACGGACAGCTGCAGGCGTGTTTCCCGTTCCCCGGTTTCCGCAATTTGTGTCTGGAGGGATTGCTCGGCAGCCTGGCGTTCCGGGTTTTCCAGTTCACCCTTCAGTTGCTGCCATTCCGCCTGCGCGTTCTCCTGCGCCTGGGTGGCGGCGAACAGTTGCTTGCTGTGTTCCTGCAGGTTGCCATCCGCCTCCCGCAATTGCTGTTCCGCCAGTTCCAGTGCCGCTTCCGCACTGGTCAGGGACACCGGTTCCCCCGGAATCTCCGACAGCGCCCTCTGCTCCGACTGCAGCTGTTCCAGCCTTCTGGCGAGTTCCTGCTGCTGACTCTCCAGCACGTCCACGCCCTGGGGCGCAATGGACGCCAGCAATGCTTCCAGGCGCTGGATGGTTTCCTTACGTTGCGCCTGCTGCTCAGCCAGTTTTCCCGCCTGTTCGGGGGAGTCCACTTTCATGGATTTCAGCTGGCTGTCGTAACTTTCCTGTAGCCGCTCCAGCTGGCGCTGAACCCGGGCGAGGTCGTCACCGCCAGGAGTAATGGTCAGCTCGCCGATACCGGGTAATGCCAGGGTCGTGGCTTCCAGCAGCAGTGCATCGCCCTCTCCCCGAACGGATTCCCCGTTCAGTGTTACCGCCTGACCTTCTTCCAGCGCGTAATGCAGCCGGGTGGCGATGGCCTGTGATCGAATCCGCTCCTGTTCCAGTTGGCGCTGGGTCTTTCTGAGGGTTTCCAGTGCTTCCAGGTCAAGAGGGTTGGCCTGTTGTTGGTTGCGGGTTTCCTGAAGCTCGGCCTGATGGGCGCGGGCCTTCTCCAGGTTTTGACCAAGAGCCTCCAGTTGCTGCTGCAACTGCTTGATATCGTTGTCCAGACGGTTGCGCTGTTCCTGCTCCTTTGCCACCCGCACCTGCTCACGCGCTTTGTCGTAGGCCTGCCTGGCCTGCTGCTGGGCAACGGTCACCAGTTCTTCCCTGGTCTTCAGGGTATTCACGGTTTCTTTGCAGTGTGCCAGCGTCTGCTCACGCTCGGTCAGCTTGCGGGCGGCCATTTGCGATTGCTGCTGTTGCCGCCGCAGAAGCTCAAGATTCTGCCGGCAGTCATCCAGCGCCTGCTGCTCCCGCTTTTGTTCCTGTTGCCACTGCTCAATTTCCCGGAAGCGGTTTTCCGCCTCCCGTTGGCTCTGGCGGGCGGCTTCCCACGGGCGTTCCTGCTCATTGCGCTGATAACGCTGGCGCAGCTCCCCTAACCGGTCAACCATGGACTGGTAGTGCGCCACCCGCTCGTCCAGGGCCGCCAGTTCGGCGGCCAGCTTGCTTTGTTCCTCGCCCAGGCGGGCGTAATCGCCCCGGGGCTTGCCGGTGGCTGTCAGCAATTCAGCGCGCTGGGCCTGCACCTGCTGGATGACATCGTCCCCGCCGCTGCTGGCCACTTCGCCCAGCAGGCTGTTGAGGGCTGATTTCAGGTGATCGCCGGCATAGGCAACGGCATCGTGAACATTCTGGCCACTGCCCTGCTCGACCCATAGCAGGCCCGGAATCCCCCAATGCTTGTCCTGGCTGGCGCCACGGGAAGCAAACTGAAAGCCCAGCAGGTCCGCCAGCTTGTCTTCCGCGTCCTCTCCCGAGTAACTTTCGCCGGCCACCTGGAGGTCACAGCGTTTCTGCTGCAGGAAGCGCTTCCTGAGCTGCCACTGAACGCCCCGGCATTCAAAATCCAGCTCCACAGACGGCGCTGCCGATGAATCGCCCCATGGTCTCAGATCATCCACACTGCTGGATCGGTGGCGTTCAAAGAAGGCCGCACGAATGGCCCGCACCAGGGTACTTTTGCCCGACTCATTGGGGCCATGAACGAGATTGAGGCCTGGCTCCAGCTCACCCAGTTCGAGGGGCTGACGGAACTGCCGCAACTGTTCAATGCGAAGACGCTGCAGTTTCATGGCTGGCCCTCCCCGGCGCTCTCTGACACCGGTTCGATACGATCCCGCAACAGGCTGGTCAGAATCGCCAGCGCATCCCGCGATGTGGCGGCCTGATCGTGATCGGTACTTTCCTGTTGCTCCCTCAGTTCACCAATGACCTCGCCCAGGTAGCCGTCCGCGTTGAGTTCGGCAATGTCTTCATCGGTGGGCTGAAGGGCCAGCTGGCTGCGATCGCACTGCACGCTTCGGTGCCGGGCCTCGGCCACGGACAGGGCGTGGAGAAGTTTCTGCTCGCCGGCCAGGTCCACTTCGCCGGACAGCCGTATATCGACCACCGCCGGCGCCGGCAGGTCTTCCAGTCTCTGTAGCAGTTCATCCAGATCCGTGGCCACACTGAGATGTTCCCGCCACTGCACCCACTCGAACTGTCCAGTGCGATGACGGCTGACGTTCGGTTCCGCCCCCGGCCCGGTAATGTCCACCACCAACGCCACACCGGCCTCGTTGTTGCGGAACCGTTCCGGTTCCGGGGTACCGCTGTACCAGGTGCGGGCGTTGATCTGTTTCACGCCATGCCAGTCACCCAGGGCAAGATAATCCAGGTTTGCCTGCGCGGCCCGCTCAGCGGCAATCGGGTTGGCCGAATCGATATCGTCCGCCAGCAAGCCCTGGACGCTGCCATGGGCCAGACCGACACGCAGCAGTCCCGGAGGAGTTTCCAGATGAGCAAAGTTCTCGGTGAGGTCACTGTGGGTATGCCGCTGGGTCAGGGGGGCAGCCAGAACGGCCAGTCCCTGCTCTTTCAGCTCGACAACCCCCGGCTCCAGGGCCAAGTGGACGTTGTCGGGCACCGCATTCAGGCGTCGGGCACGGGTCCATACACTTTCCGCCAGGGCGGCATCGTGGTTACCGGGCAGCATCACCCAGGGGCCGGTAAAACCAGACATGGCATTGAACACCCGGCGAATGGTCCGATCCGCCACGGTCTGGGCATCAAACACATCCCCCGCTACCAGAACCGCATCGCATTGCTCATCGCTGGCCAGCCGGGCCAGCCGTTCAATGGCGGTAAACCGGGCTTCCGCCAGCGCGACCGCGTCGTCGTTATCAAATCGGCTGTAGTAGCGGCCCATCTGCCAGTCTGCGGTGTGAAGAAAACGGGGCATGACATTCCTTTTCAGCGGATCAACGAATCTGGCTGCTAACTCTACGTTCAATCGGCGGCTTAGTGAACCGTTCGGTAGCTAGCACAAGATGACTCGATTGGCCCGATTTGTGCAGAAACCCGATCCATACGTTCGAATTCTGTCACAGACCAGCCGTGACGATGGGAGGAATACAGCCGTGTCGCTGCTGACATCACTGATCAAAGCCAGCACCCAGTTCCAGACCGCCATGGAAAAGCGCCCTGCGGCAGCCGGTGACCAGAACCCGGGCAAAGCCGCTGGCGCAGCAGCTGCCGAGCAGCTGGCATCGCCCACCGATGACCGGTTTACCCGCTCCGCTCCGGAGAACCCGGATCTGGCCGCGCTGAAATCGAGGAAGCTGTCGGTCACCGATTACAAGCAAACCGTAGGGCAGGACCTTGCCTTTGTGAAAGAAACCTTGCGGCACAAACTTGCCGAGTACGGTATGCATCCGGCAACGGCGATCAACGTCGCCAGGGACGATAGCGGAAACGTTCAGGTAGACGGAAAACTGCCGGAGGCAAAACGCGGTCAGATTGAGCAGGATTTAAACCACAACAAGGGGTTTCGTGAAGCCTTCAGCCGTCTGAGCGTGAACGAACCCACCCTGCACTTCGTGGACAACGCGCTCAAACTAAATAAGGCCTACGGCGTCAACAACTCCCTGCTGGACACGATGGTCAGCGATAACCAGCAGTTCAACGGCCTGCAGGACCTGGTACACCGTTACGACACCCTACGTAAATCCGTTGGCGCGGAGCAGGTGGAGGCCGCCGGCCACCGCAAACACTACGCTTTCAGTTTCAATACCCGCGCCTGACGCGGCTCCGGATACAAGTAAGGCCGGTATTCCGGCCTTACTTTGAACAGATCAAAGCTGAAATGGCCCCGGATCTCCCTTACCAGTCCGGGTGACTTCGGGTACGTCATCGGTCATGTTCACCACCGTTGTCGCCTCAAAGCCACAAAAACCGCCGTCGATAATCAGGTCCAGCTCATGCTCGAGGGTTTCGCGGATTTCGTAGGGGTCCGTCATGGGATCGGTTTCCCCCGGCAGGATCAGGGTGCTGCTCATGATCGGCTCACCCAGCTCTCCCAGCAATGCCTGCACAATGGGGTTGTCCGGCACCCTCAACCCGATGGTGCGACGCTTTGGGTGCAACAATCTGCGCGGCACTTCGCTGGTGGCATCCAGAATGAAGGTGTAGGGCCCCGGCGTGAAAGTCTTGAGCAACCGATACTGGGTATTGCCCACCTTGGCATACACACCGATGTCCGACAGATCCCGGCACATCAGGGTGAAATTGTGCTTGTCATCCAGCTTGCGAATCCGCTTGATCCGGTCCGCCGCCTGCTTGTCCCCGAGATGACAGCCAATGGCGTAGGCCGAATCCGTGGGGTAGACGATCACCCCGCCATTGCGAAGAATATCCACCGCCTGCTTGACCAGCCGCTTCTGCGGCGTCTCCGGGTGAATCTGGAAAAACTGGCTCATTGACTCTCTCCTGACTTCATGGCCGGATCCTTTTTGGACCCGCCCATACAATTCGGTGACTCCGGCGCCGATTGACCGGAATCCACCCACTCCTGGGGAGAGTATAGATGCAAGGCCAGCGCATGAACCCCACCCGCCAGTTCATCCGCCAATACCTTATAGATCGCCTGGTGCCTTTTCACCTTCATCTGCCCATCAAAATCCGCTGACACCAGGGTAACCTTGAAGTGGGTTTCGGAGTTCGGCGGCACACTGTGCTTGTGGCTTTCGTTTTCCACCTGCAGGTGGTTTACCGCAAAAGCCCGTGACAGTTTCTCTTCGATTGCGTTCTGAATCTTCATAACCGTTGTAACTCCTTAACTTTCCATAACCGAAGCATACTACACAGGGCAAGAACCTTGACACACCCATGCCAAAAGGCCATCTTCCCCTCCCAATCCGAACGCACCCGAAACCATGCACCTGTACATTGCCGAAAAACCCAGTCTGGGCCGCGCCATTGCTGCCGCCCTGCCCGCCCCGCACCAGAAAGGTCCGGGCTGGATTCGCTGTGGCCAGGGCGACAATGCGGTCACCGTCAGCTGGTGCATCGGTCACCTGCTGGAACCGGCGGAGCCGGCACAGTACGACCCACGCTGGAAGAAGTGGCGGCAGGAAGACCTGCCCCTGGTGCCGGAGCGCTGGGAAGTCACCCCGAAGGACAGCGTTCGCCAGCAGCTCAACGTGCTGGAATCCCTGATTCGCCAGGCAGACACCATCGTCCACGCCGGCGATCCCGACCGCGAAGGCCAGTTGCTGGTCGACGAAGTGATCCGCTATTTCGGCGCTACCTGCCCGGTCCAGCGGATACTGATCAACGACCTGACCCCGGCAGCCGTTGCCAAAGCCATCCAGACACCAAAAGACAACCGGGAGTATCGCCGGCTGTCGCACTCGGCCCTGGCCAGACAACGGGCTGACTGGCTGTATGGCATCAACCTGACCCGCTTTTACACCCTCAGCTACCAACAGCAAGGCCAGCAGGGTGTCTATTCGGTGGGCCGGGTACAAACGCCGGTACTCGGGCTGGTGGTGGAACGCGACAACACCATTGAGAACTTTGAGCCCAAGCCTTACTACCGCATTGAAGCAACGTGCCACGGAGTGGAACCGGACAGCGATCCGGCATCGTTTACTGCCCGCTGGCTGGCGGATGAGGCGTTTCGTGAACACCTGGATGAAGAAGACCGGTTGCTGGACAAGGCCACGGCCGAGCAGATTGCCGCGGCTGTGGAAGGCCGCCCCGGTCGCGTTACCGAATCCCGCTTCCGCGACCGCAACGAAGCCCCCCCGCTCCCGCTGTCACTCTCCGCCCTGCAGATTGAAGCCGGCCGGCTGTTCCGCATGGGCGCCAAGGACGTACTGGATACCGCCCAGAACCTGTATGAACGACACCAGCTGATCACCTACCCCCGGTCCGACTGCCGCTACCTGCCAGAGGGGCATTACGGGCAACGGGAAAGCGTGGTACGCGCGATCGGCAAGGTGTCACCCGAACTGACTCCGGCCTGCGAACAGGCAGACCTTTCCCGGCGTACGGCCGCCTGGAATGACAAGCAGGTCGACGCCCACCACGCCATCATTCCGACCAGCCGATCAGCGTCCAACGGCAAACTGACCGCGGCGGAAGAAAAAATCTACGGTCTGATCAGTCGTTACTACCTGATGCAGTTCAGCGCCGACGCCGTTCACCGGGAAGGCCGTTTGACCGTTACCATTGGCGAACATCGGTTCCGCGCCACGGAAACCGCGGTGCTGACACCCGGCTGGAAAGCCCTGGAGATCCGGCTCCGGGAAGGCCGGCAAGAGCCGCGGAAAGCACCGCTGCCACGGCTGGAGAAAGACGAGCCGATACTGTGCGACCAAACCAGCATCAGGGAACGGAAAACCCAGCCGCCCCAGCATTTCACGGACGCCACGCTGCTGTCCGCCATGACCAATATCGCGCGCTTTGTCACCGATGCGGAGTTGCGCAAAACCCTGCGCGACACAGACGGCCTCGGCACGGAGGCAACCCGCGCGGCGATCATCGACACCCTGTTCAAGCGTGACTACCTGTACCGCGACAGTCGCCACATCAAGGCCACGGGCAAGGGCAAGGCGCTGATTGGCTCGCTACCGGAAACCGTCAGCAAACCGGACATGACCGCGGTCTGGGAAGCTGCGCTGGAAACCATTCGGCGTGGGGAAGGCGACCCGAGAAAATTCCTGGAGGGTCTGAAAGAGCAGATCCGGGGCTTCGTCAATGCCCCCATGGGAACACCGGGAGAACCAGGGACAGATCAGCCAGCCTCTCCCCACTGCCCCAAATGCCGCACGCCCATGCGTGAACGGGACGGCAAGTTCGGCCGGTTCTGGGCCTGCACCCGTTTCCCGGATTGCAACGGTACGCGCCCGCTGGAAGACCAGGCGCCTACCGACGGCACCAGCCAGAAACCCGTACCCTGCCCCCACTGCTTTTCACCGCTGGTTCGGCGCAAAGGCAAAAAAGGATGGTTCTGGGGCTGCAGTAATTTTCCCGCCTGCCGACAAACAGTTGATGACGACAATGGAACACCGGCTATTCGTTTACGCAATACTACATAACGATACTGAAGGCCAGCCGTTGTTCTGTGATAATGGGCCCCAAATTGAACATTCCCGGAGACGCTTGATGCGGATCGCTCTGCTTGAAGACGAACACGAACAGGCACAGCACATTCAGTCCATTCTCTCAGAGCGCGGGCATCACTGTGACAGTTTCCCCTCCGGCCAGTCCTTTCTGAGCGCGGTACTGCATCGCAGCTACGATCTGCTCATTCTGGACTGGCAGATCCCGGACATGACCGGCATCGAAGTGCTCGAGAATGTTCGTGCCCAACTGAACTGGCCCATACCCGTGGTGTTCCTGACCCAGAGAGACAGCGAGGCGGATATCGTTCGCGCACTGGACGCCGGCGCGGATGACTACCTCGCCAAGCCTGCCCGTGAAGCTGAGCTGGTAGCCCGCATCAACGCCCTGGCCCGCCGCACCCATCCGGACAATGAGAAAGAAGTGCTTCGGTACGGCCCGTTCGAGATCAATACCCAACAGCGCTCCATTCTCCTGCATGGTGAACTACTGACCCTCACCGACAAGGACTTTGACCTGACCCTGTTCCTGTTCCAGAACCAGGGACGCCTGCTGACCCGGGAAATGCTTCTGGAGCGGGTCTGGGGCCTGACCCGGGACATCAACACCCGCACCGTGGATACCCACATGAGCCGGCTACGCCGGCGGCTGGGCCTGAATCCGGAAAACGGTTTCCGGATCAAGACGATCTACCAGCGCGGCTACCGGCTTGAAGCCATGACCGCGAGCGCATCCGACGACCCGATCCCGACAACGGACCAGGCCTGATATGACGCACCGCATTGCCCGCATAAGGACTCTGCACAAGATTCTTCCCGCACTGGTGATCATGGCACTGACCATGCCACTGCAGGCCGAGTTGTCCATCAGCCGTGGCTCTCACGCCCTTGCCGGTCCTGGCCAGCAAGCCAACACCACGCCTGAGTGGCAATACACCCTGCGCCCCGGGGAAAGCTTCAGCGAAGTCGCAAAAGCCCTGCTGTCGAAAACAGTCCAGGCCCCACGCCTGCTTCAGTACAACGACATTGACAATGCAGCGGCTCTTGGCGAGGGTGATACCTTACGCATTCCACTGGCCTGGCTACAGCGTCAGCCGGACCCTGCCCGGGTTATCTCGGTATCCGGCCTGGTACAGCATATCTCCGGCAACAACGGCAGGAAGCAATCCCTGACCGCTGACACGCTGGTACGGGTGGGCGATGAAATCCTGTCCGGCTCCGGCAGCGCCACCGTTGAACTGGCCGACGGCTCCCAGGTACGGATCTCACCAGAGTCGCGGCTGATCTTTAACCGTCTGACCCAGTATGGAAAGTCCGGGATGGTGGATACCCGGCTACGACTCGATCACGGTGAGGTGCACACCCAGGTCAAGCCTGTGATTGAGGGCGGCGCACGGTTTGAAATCGAGACCCCATCGGCCGTGGCGGCGGTGCGCGGTACCGTCTTTTCCATGCAGTCAGGCCCCGGCACCACCAGCCTTCAGGTCACTGAAGGGGAAGTGAACTTCGGCCCCCGGGGCAAGACCCGGAACATTCCGGCCGGCTACAGTGCCAGTGTTTCCACTGCGGCCAACGGCAGCCTCAGCATTCACCGGCTGCCACCAGCGCCCACGCTGAATCCGCTGCCGCCCCAGATCAACCAATTGCCAACGGAACTAAGCTGGCAACCCAGTGGTGCGCCCGCTCACCGACTCGATATTTTTGAAGCGGAAACCGGCCGCTGGGTGGAAAGTCGCAGGATTGCCGGTGACCAGTACAATCTCAACCTGCTGGACAACGGCACCTACGAAATTCACCTGGCCGCCCTGAATAATCGCGGCACCCCTGGCATGCCTGGTGTGCTGGAAGTGGAAATCGACCTGAAAGCCAGTGCCGCCGAGCTTCTGTCGCCCGAGGCCGGCGCTACCGTTAACGACGATATGCCGGAGTTCCGCTGGGAACTGAAAGGCACCAACGAGGTCGCCCGTATCGAGATTGCCGAAGACAACGCCTTCCGCAATCTGGTGGCTACCAGCGAATGGGCGCCGGACAGCCAGGCGCTTCCCTCCAGACCGCTGACACCCGGCACCTATTACTGGCGCGTAGTCAGTGAGGCCGGCGGCAATTCGGTGGCGACCAGTGACCCCCGGGAGTTCATCGTCAACGGGACGTTACCTCCGGTGCGAATTATCAGCGTAAACTACGTTGACAGCCAGGTTCGCGTATTCTGGGAGAAGGTCGATACGGCGTCTGATTACCGCCTTCAGCTCTCGGAAGAGCCCGGTTTTTCCAATATCATCAAGGAAGCAACGTTGTCGGAAACCACGGCGGCCTTGCGCCTGATTCCCGGAAGACGGTATTTTGTGCGTCTTAAAGCTCTTTCTGACGGCCCGCTGGCAAGTCGCTGGGGACCGGGGAGGGAATTGTATTTGGAATAATCCATCGCACTCATACATCTGACAGCAGGGCTCATGACACGGGATTGGCTGCCGATAAAAACAACACCCCTGACCCTGGGCCTGCCACTGCTTGCCATACTTCTACTCCTGCAGGCAACCGCACTACCACAGCGTCTCGACTACTGGCTCTACGACGCCCAGATCACCACCCATCCCGCACCGCTGGACGATGACGTTGCTGTCATTGCCATTGATGAAATCAGCCTCGATCGACTGGGCCGCTGGCCGTGGTCCCGGGATACCCATGCCCGGCTCATCGAAAAGCTCGACAAGGCCGGAGCCGAGACCATTGTGTTCGACATCCTGTTCCCGGAACCCTCTGGCGAGGACCCGGAACTGGCCGCCGCCATGGAACAACATGGCAAGGTGGTGTTGCCGCTGTACCTGTCGCCCCCTTCGCGCAGTTACCTAATCAGCGAACAGCTGCCCACCAGTGATCTGGCGGCCGCTGCCTCCGCCCTTGGCCACGCCCATGTGGAATTGGACAAAGACGGCCTGGCAAGGGGGCTGTACCTGCTTAACGGTCTTGGCGACCACCTTTGGCCCAGCCTGGCGCTGGCCGCTTTGGAACACCAGGAGGGAGCTTACAAAACCACGGGGGATGACAGCCCTCCCGCCTTCATGAATGTGCGCCAACATTACCGCGCCGTTCCCATGGCCGGTGGCGCCGGCACGCTGCCAACCTATTCGTACGTACAGGTGCTGTCCGCGCCGCCGGCTCCCGAACTGTTTGATGGCAAAACCGTGTTTGTCGGCGCCACGGCTCCGGGCTTCGGCGACATACTGCCAACCCCCTTCTCAGGTCTCAATCGCCCCATGTCCGGGGTCGAGTTCCACGCCAACAGTTACTCGGCCCTGGTCAACGGAGAGCTGATCAAGCCACTGCCGACAACCCTGTCCCTGGCCATTGCAGTCAGCATTATTGCGATGCTGGCACTGCTCCTGCCCAGAATGCGCCCGACAAGGACATTGTGCCTGTGCCTTGCCGTCATAGCCGCACTCGTCATCGGGCATATGGGACTGCTTCTCGGGGCACGGCTGTGGCTGCCCATTTCCCATGCAGTACTGATGCCCTTCTTTGCCTTCCCGGTCTCCAGCGCCCTGCGACTGGCGATGACCAACCGTTTCCTCAACAGGCAACTGGACGACCTGGCCCGGGGACCACAGGTGGCCCTGCCGGAACCGTCACGGCGACACCCCACCCAGTTGCTGGAGCATTTTCAGGCCCTGCTGCAGCCGCAAGGCTGGTGGCTGTCAGAGGGCAGAGAGATCTACTCCGCCCGGCAACTGACGGAAAACGACATACCCAACCTGGATCAGGGACGCTGGATTCACACCAACAATCAGAGCTGGATCAGCCTCCGGCGCAGTGGCAGGGACTACACCCTCGGCCTGTTGCTCCCCAACGACCTCAGTCGGGAAGCCATACAGCGCTATCTGCGCAGGCTCACCCTGGACTCGCAGGGCAAGGGCCAGAATTCGGAAAAACCCAGGGAAAACATATCCGCGCGAATCGAGCGGGTCAGGCTTGCAACGGACCGCATGAACAACATACAGCAGTTTATCCGCCGCAGCTTCGAGCGAATGCCCGACGGCATCATTGTGACCGACGAACTCGGCGTGATCCGGTTCGCCAACGGCCATATTGAGGAGTGGTTCCAGGAGCCCATGCCAAGCCTGAGCGGGCTTCCCCTCGCTCGACTGCTGGAGGGGCATGATCCGCGGGAAACCCCACCCTGGCACGAAACCGTCTCGGAAACCCTCACAATGAGCCAGAGCCGAACAGTCGACCTGCACATCAGGAACAAGGATTTCCTGATCCATTTTGCCCCTTTTGCGCTGCCCGAAAGTCAGCAGAATGGCATCATCGCCAATATTTCGGACATTTCCGAGTTACGGGAACAACAACGGCAACACCGCGAGGCCATCGACTTCATCTCCCACGACGTCAGATCACCCCTGGTTTCACAGCTGGCGCTCATCGAACAACTGAAGCGCAATCCGGGGCACATTGAACCGGCGCAGCTTGAGCAATTAGGCCGGCTGGCACGTCGCAGCTATCACCTGGCAGAAGAGTTTGTGCAACTGGCGCGGGCGGAGCAGCTCACCGAAACCCGATTCTACGAATGCGAATTCCTGGCTATTGTCGAGAATGCCCGAGACAGCGTCAGCGAGCAGGCTGCGGAAAAAGGCATCCAGCTGGTACTACAAGGCACTGAAGATCTCTGGCTGAGAGGCAATGCCGAGCTCCTGGAACGGGCCGTGATCAACCTCCTGACCAATGCGGTTCAGTACAGCCCCAGAGGCTCTACAGTCAACATTCAGGTTTTCCTTGCCGGCCACCAGGCGTGCCTGACAGTGAGCGATGAGGGCAGCGGTATTGCCCCGGAAGAGCTGCCGCATCTGTTTGACCGGTATCGCCGACAAAAAAGCAGCGAACTGTCCGGAAACCATGGCACCGGGCTTGGGTTGTCTTTCGTCAATGTGGTGGTGGAAAAGCATCGGGGGGAAATTGCGGTATTCTCAGAAGTCGGGGAAGGCTCGGCATTCACACTCAAATTGCCGGTAGCCAATCCCCTTGGACATTCCTGAGACTTCAAAGCGCCAGAGTTAGCCCCGGATCTCCTTGCTTACGGGCTGGGAGGGTGCGCTGACAAGCCCTTCTACGTCCTCTACCTGAATGCTGAAATACCAGATGCCGTTGTCCAGGTTGGTGACCGTGTACTCCATGGTGTCGGCACTGTCGATACGCAACGTTTCGGTCAGGTTGGCGGGGTCCTGCCCATAGCGGATGATGTAACCGCTCAGCTCACCCATGGCAAGAGAGTCGTTATTAACACGGGTCATCGGGGCATTCCAGCTCAAATCAGCGGTTCTGTCCCCGTACTCTCCGACCACACTAGCGGCGGTACTACCATCTGAGCCCTGGGAGTCGTTTTTCACCGAATCACCACCCCCACCGGAAGAGCTGCCCCCACAACCTGTCAGGATAACTCCAATACATAACGCGGCAATCCATGCCTTTGACATTTTAATGACGCGCTTCATAAGCTATTTACACCAATATTTTGTCGAATAAGTGAAATTGTATAAAACGCGTGCAAGTATCAATGTGAAGGGTGTCATTTCCCTAATTACGAAATTGTCAATTTTTCGACAGAATGCGGTAATAACTTAAGGAAAAGTGCTGATATTTCGGGCAATTTTTTGCCTGATCGAGGAAAGCCTAAGGGGCGGGTGGTAGAAAAAAGTATTAGAAAAGGTGACAAGGAATAGTCAAAACAACGACAGGAATGTTACACCAAAGAAGCGATAGTTATCGGACGCAGCCTTCACGAATCATATCGTAAACCTGCTACGACCCGGCCCTATCAGAGTAGTCTCGTGCGGAATAGTAATGAAAACTCGTCCTGTTTGCACCTCCTCGCCCCCGAATGATCGATTAACCCTTCATCTGCGGCATCATCATGCTCTTGGTAGCTCCTAACCTTGCTCATACTCCCGAACCAGCTCCTGCAGGAAATAAAGACCGGCGGAACTCAGAAAGCAGCGACCCGCACCTGAACGAAACAGCAGATTTCGTTTATCGAGATAATCCAACGCTTCAGGAAAGCCTTTTTCAAAGCGCGCGGCCCTGAGAATTTCCTGATATTCCTCATCGCCCGCCAAGGCAGTGAGGTCTTGCTCATTCAATCCGGCATCGGGGCGGCCAAGGTAATCCAGATCCCGACCACTGCGCGCGAAATAACGCCCGATCAGCAGCAGTATCACCTGCACCCGGAAGGCGTTTTCGTCGTGCTCCTCACTCTCGTCATCGCTGCTTTCCTTGAGAAAGAAAAACGCGCCGGTTTCATTGAACACCAGCTCGCTGCCGAGATGCTCATAAAAGGTCCGGAAGTGGGAAAGGTGGTTGTACAACAGGTTGTATAGCGGATTGGCGCGCAGCTCGGAGCGGTTGCTGTCCCACACATCACGCACAATCACCCGGCCGGCCTGGAATTCGCGGTAAATAGCGGTGCTTTGGGCAGGCAGGATCTGGTCGAAAGTGCCCGAAGCTTGTGTAGTGTCTACAGGTTCGGTGGTTTCCATCGCGTCAGAGAATTCAGGCATGATGTTGCTCTTCTTGATTGACGGGCTCATCTGTTTCCAGACGACGTTTGCGGTAGACAAACTGCTCGCTGCCAGATGATTGATCCAGGGTTCGGAAACGGTTGGTGGTGACCACCTGTAGGCCGTCCGGTGGCAAGTTTACCAACCGGTTCAGAGCCGCCAGCAAATCCGGAAAGCGGTAGCCGGGGATAAAGCCGTCCAGGCGGCCGTGCAGCTCCCGCACCAGATCGGTGGTGGGCCGCAGTTCCAGGGTTTCCAGCCATTGATAAAGCTGGTTGATACGCTGAACATCAATGCGTGTGTGGCGGCCGCTGCCATCCACTTCCTGCAGAACCGGCACCTCGGCCTTACGGCGAAGATCGCTCAGCCGCAGTTCCAGTTCGCTGAACAGCAACTGGTAGTAGCTGGACGAATTACCGAAGGCATAGTGCTTCGGGCTCTGCTGGGCCCGCAGGCCCACCAGGAAGCCCGTGCTGCGGGCAAAATCCCCACCTTCCAGCCACTTTCGACGCAGGCTGAGGGTCTCAGTTTCGCCCTTGAGTTCCTGCAGCTTGCTGTAGAAATGCTCCATGGCGTTGTACTGGACCATGCCCTGGCGAGTCTTGCGCAGAAAGTGCTCCACCTCCTGGGCCACCGCCTGAATGGGTTTGTACAGGGCGTTAAGGCTGATGGAGGAACGGAACAACTGGTCCGCCAGACTGTGGTCGCCGTGGCTTTCCAGCAGCCGGACCATCGCTTCCAGGGTCTCAAACAGGTTGCTGCCATCGGGCAGGCGGGTATCCGGGTTCAGAAACACCAGGGTCGGTTTGATGTGGCGCTCGTACAGGGTCACGATCTGCTCAAACAGGTTCTGGCGGAATTCCAGGTATTTCTCTGGCGCCCGGCTGGCGTCGCCGGAAAGGTCTGCAAGCTTCGCACTGATGGTCTGCATGCGCAGGACATTCTGTCGCAGCAGGCCGATGAGTTGGCTGACCCTTTCGTTCAGGTCGTCCCGCAGTTCGGTGTAGTCCGGGTCGGCATCGCTGAAGCTGCTGGTTTCCAGTCGATTGCGCACATCCCGAAGGGTAACCAGATGGCCCCGCAGGCGGGCATCGGTCAGTTCCTGGTACAAAGAAGCGTTACAGGCCCGCATCAGGTTGATCAGGGCATCCTGGAACACCAGTCGCCGCTCGCCCTCGGCCTTGATGATGTCGATTACCAGACCGCTGCGGAACAGGTTGTCGGTGTTCAAAGCCAGACGCACCCTGTCCCGGTCCGCTTTCCCAAGGGCGCCGGTGTAGTCCATCACCTCGGCCACCAGGTCGCTTTCCCGGATATATCGGCTCTCATTCCGGTCCATACGCTCGATCATCCTGAACAGAATCTTTGGGTGCTCGAACAGAAGCCGGGTGGTGTCCAGGGTGCTGAAGCGTTTACTCATCCACCGGCTCCAGCAGACTATTCTGGGTCTGATCGCCCCAATGGCTCACGGCTTCACCGTTGGTAAAACCCTCGGCGCCACCCCAGAACACCAGGGTGCGCTGTGGGCTGTAGGGGCGTGCGGTGCGCATCTGCCCCACCTCCAGGTGCCGGCCGATCAGGTAGATCACTTCCGCGCTGGCACTGTGGGTGGCGGCGGAGAACAAGTTGAAGCCCTGCTTGCGTAAACGTTCCAGCAAAGACGGCATCTGGCTGATGTCCACGCTTGCCAGCTCGTCCAGCACCATGGGGAACGACAGATGCACGCCCGGATACAGCACTCGTTTTAGCAGCCGGTATACCAGTTCAAGATTAATGAGCGCCGTGGTGGAGGTGGACTGGCCCTTCTTATCCAGGTTAGCGGCGTTTTCCTTGCGGGTGCGGTAGGAAATACCGGTGATCACCTTGTCCATGGTCAGGTGCTTGCTACCGCCCTGCTCCCCGAAAAAGTCCGCCACAAACACCCGTAAACGGTCATAGAACGCGTCCGACTGTAGCTGGTTGCCATAAGGGTCGATGTTGTTGGCTTCTTCCACCAGATTGCGGAATTTTGGATCGGTGTGGATATCCACGCGGATTTCCACCAGATCGTTGATGCGTACGCCGTCCAGTTCGCGATTGAGCTGTGCTTCAAAACGGGCAATGTGCTCGTGGTTGGATTTCAGGGCCTGCCGGTAGCTGGCAACTGTCTCGTTATGGATCCCAACCTGCTGCTCCAGCACATTCCAGCGCTCAACCATGCCAGCAAACAGGTCCGACAAACTTTTGAAAGTCTCACGAATAACCGATGACGCCGGACTGTCCTTCTGCAACTCGCCCTCGGCATCTTCATGGATGCCCAGGTAGACGAACTGACGCAGGTGGTCGAGGATACTGCGACGGCGATCTTCCAGGTCGTCCAGCTGGGCTTGCAGGTCGTCAAATGCGGCGGCGGAGACCTGTTCAATGGCCAGTGGCTGCTCGGCTTCCACCACTTTCAGGTGCGGGAAACGGTGTTCCACGGTGCCCACGCTACGGCTAAGGCCCGCCAGTTCCCGCTCCCGCTCTTCGATTCGCTCTTTCTCGGTTTTGGCCCTGGCGACTTTTTGCTGCACGGCCTCCTGCTTCTCCTGCTCCAGCCGGGCCTGCTCTTCCAGTTTGGCCAGCTGTTCCTCCGCCGCCTGTTTTTCCTCGGTGGCATCCCGCAAGGTGGTGGCCGCCGCCGGGTAACGGCTCAGGGTATCCAGGTCTTTCTCGATGGCGCGGATTTCCTTTTCCGTGCGCTCGATCAGTTGGGGCCGGTCATGTTCCTGGTTCGCGGTGCCCGCCAGCTCGGACCGTTCCTTTTCCAGGCCGTGAAGTTCGCCTTCAATATACTGGCGCTGTTCGGCGAAGTTGGTCTGCCGGGGCGGCTGGGCCGGGTATTCGGTGTCAAACCAATCGTAACCGGAATCATTGGGCACAAACAGCCGGGCAAAAGCCTCAATGGCAGCCTTGCTATCGGCGTCCAGATCCTGGCCCGGGCTGGCCATGATCAATCGGGGGTCCACCGAGCGCAGCGGCGCGGCGGTGGCTTCGTCCAACTGGTTTTGCAGTTGCCATTGCTGCTTGCTTTCCCGATCCTTCAGGGATTCGAGTTTGCGTTCAAGTTCCTGCTTCTTCTTCTGGATCCGCTCCAGCCGGATCTCCGCCTGAGCGGCACTCTTCAGGGCAGCCAGATGCTCTTTCTTGCCTTCCAGCTCCTCTTTCTGGATGTCCTCGATTTCCTGCAGGGTCATCTCACCGTACTGGGACACCAGCAGTTTGCCGTCTTTCTGGTTCTGCTCCGCCTGCTTGATGCGCCGCTCTGCTGAACGGATCTCGCCCTTCAGGCCACTGGCGTCCTGCTCCAGTTTTTTCAGGGTCTGCAGTACATGGCGCAGCGTGTC
This sequence comes from Marinobacter alkalisoli, assembly GCF_045449855.1. Classification (NCBI taxonomy): domain Bacteria; kingdom Pseudomonadati; phylum Pseudomonadota; class Gammaproteobacteria; order Pseudomonadales; family Marinobacteraceae; genus Marinobacter; species Marinobacter alkalisoli. The sequence continues at coordinate 89,242 of NZ_JBJJLC010000031.1, forward strand.
GTTCTGCTCATTGAACGCATCCACCGCGGCTTTGCGCCTGGCACCAATGTCCTGCAAGGCATTCGCCACGCCATCCCGGAAAGCGGCAAAGTCGTGCTGACTGCGAAGCAGAGTCTGGTACGCCTGATAATCCCGGTATAGCTTTTCAAACCGGGGGCGCTCTTTTTCGATTCGAGTCAGCTGGATTTGTTGCTGCTTTAACTGGTCATGCCTATTGAGGAAGTCGTCGATGTTAAAATCGAAAGCATCGTCTGCAAACTTCTTGTCCGCTTCAATGATACTGGCGACCGCGTTGGCCATGGCCTGATCGTCCGCCTTCATTTCGAACAACAGCAAGATCAGCGTGCGCAGAGACTGCACCCGGCGCTCGTCGGACTCCCCGAGTGGCAACACGGAATAGCGCACCGCATCCGCGTTCATCAGCTCGCTGCTGTATAGCATGTGCTTGAGTTTGGCCGGATCGCTCACCAGCCGGGTTTCTTTGGAGAGTTTTTTCAGAGCCTCTGACAGGCGACTGAACGACAGCTCCGGCACAGCCTGGCCAATGCCGTCCTCATCCTCGCCATTCCAGAACAAAGGCCGCAGTTGGTCGTAGCCTACCGGTACAAAAGCCCGTCCGTAACTGAGCTGACTGGCATTGTCCCGGTAGAGAATCTGGCAATGCACGCCGGCCGGGTTCTCGGCCTCCATGATCAGAAAACTGAACTGGCTGGGAAAGTAATGCTGGTAGCTTTCCTCGTTGGTGTAAAAGCTGCCGGCGCTGGCATTGCGGAACGCAAATTTCTTGCGGCTGTTCTTGAAATTGTTCTCCGGTAACAGGAACAGACGCAGGGAATTCAACAGGCTGGACTTGCCCAGGTTGCCCGGCCCCAGAATCAGGCCGTGGTTGTCTACCGGAATTTCCACGTAGCAGAAGCCGGCGGAATCCACCAGCACAAGACGGCGTATGCCGAAGGTAAAATTGCTTGGGCTCGCCTGGAGTTCACTCATCCAGAACCATCTCCTGTTCCATGAATTTTCCGGTGGCTCGAAAGGCTTCTGCCAGGGACACAAATCCAAGCACTTCGGCCAGTGAAAGCGCTCTGGTAAAGCGCTCAGTGCTGTCCGGCGCCTTGCAGAAACAGTCTAGCCAGGGCTCCCAGTCGGTCGGCTGAACGAACCTGGCCTTGTCATTGAGAGAGGCTGCCATCGTCGAGAACATTTGCAGACCACCCGCATCATAATCGAATGCGCAAAATACGTCTTCGTAGCCCCTCAACCAGTCAAGAATCGCACCCCGGGTAATCCGGTTGCCCCCGCCCAACACCACATCACACTCCGCCAACGCCAGACGCTTGCCCAGCGCCTCACTGGCAAAGTTCAGCATCTGTCGATATTGATAGAAATTACGCTCGTTCTCCACTACCAGCACAGAGCGTGCGCGGTGAAAACCAATGTCGACAGAATCGTTTCCGATGACCACCACATCCGGCCGGCTGAACGCCAGACCCTGATGATAGGCCAGAAGAAAGCTGACGTCGGTGCCATGGCGGTGGGAGTTGCCCTTCTTCGCGGCGTCGACCCGGCTGGCCGGGGCCTCCGCCGTATTCTGCAACTGCGCGAAAGCGGTTTCATCCAGTATCGTGACCACCCACCGGTTGGACTGGACTCTCTCCGTGGCAAACATATCGCTATGGCGACGGCGAAAAGACTCCGGGAGTTTCTTCAGGAAGGCTTCGTAGTTAATGGGCTGGCCATGGAGGATTTTCTCGAGGTAGTCGTTCAACAGCTCACCACATTCACCCTTAACAGTTTTTTTGGACGTATATTTAATGAATAGTGTAACGCTATCAGGCGCCTACTGTATCGGGGACTTTTTGATCCAGAATGATACCCCTAGTCTTTGCAAAGCGATCGAGGGTAAACCAATGAAAGACGCGCACAGCACCAGCCACGGCAATTCTACCCTGGTTACATTCGATATTCAGGCCAAGCCGTTGACATGGAACTCCCTCGGTGACCAGGTGATGGGCGGACAATCGGACGGCAAACTGGTTAGCTCTGCGGAAGGAGTCGGCCTCTTCCACGGCACAGTTCGACTAGATAACGGCGGTGGCTTTGCCTCTGTCAAAGCAGACTTGCCGGAACCCGTCGATGCCACTCGATGGACAGGCATTGAATTGCTCGCACAGAGCGACGGCAAAACCTACAAGATCGGCCTTCGCAACAGCACGGACAGGCGCAGTATTGTTTACCAGCAGGCGTTCACACCGGGCACGGAAGACTGGAGCCGCATACAACTTCCGTTCAGTCAATTCATACCGACCTGGCGCGGCAAGACACTGACCGATGCGGAACCACTGAAGCTTGAGCACCTGGCTTCAGTCAGCCTGTTCGTTTCCGGGCGGCAGGTTGGTGAATTTCGTCTTAGGATGACGGATTGGGTTCTGTTCTGATCTTGAAATAGGGCGGGACTTCTTCACCCGACGGGCCCGGCTCAGTTCATCCTTCACATATGCCCCGACGGCTTTGAGGATACTCAGGTTCGGATCAGCCTCTTCGTCGTCCGCCAGCCGGAAAATCTGCTGGTAGTACCAGGCCTGCCCGCCCAGCACATTTACTATTTTGATTGGCATCAGCGGACTGACGGGCGAGAAAAATCCCCGCTGGGCAAGCTTGACGTGATCTTCGTGGCAAACGGTCTTATTGATGCGCCCTTCAAGCAGATCCCTGGGCGTATCTGGATCCGTACAGAGCGGCCGGCCAAGGCCAATCACGTCGGTTTCACCGCTGGCAACCACCTCTTCCATAAACGCTCGCGTCCGGAATCCACCAGTGACCATCAGCGGGCAATCGCACGCCTCACGAATCGTCTGGGCATAATCCAGGAAGTAAGCCTCCCGCTTGCGAGTGCTTTCCCTCATGGCCGGCCCATCGCTCGCCGTGTCGGCATCACCACTGTACCCGAGCAGCCGAGGCTGTTCGTAGGTGCCGCCGGACACCTCCAGCAGATCAATACCCTCCTCATTGAGCCAGCGCACCACGCGCACAGACTCATCGAGCGTAAACCCGCCCTTGCGGAAATCGTCGGAATTCAGCTTTACCGCCACCGGAAACTCCGGCCCCACAGCGGCGCGCGTCGCCCGGACCACCTCAAGCAAGAAACGGGCGCGATTCTCCAGCGACCCACCCCAGCGATCGGTGCGCTGGTTGGTGACCGGCGACAGAAAAGACGACAACAAATACCCATGAGCCCCATGCACCTGAACGCCGGTGAAGCCCGCCTCTTTCGCGATGCGGGCCACGTTGGCAAAGCGCTGGATAAAATCGAGGATCTCCGGCTCCGTGAGTGCCCGCGGGCGGGCATAGTTTCCCATCAGCGATAGCTGCACCGCCGAAGGCCCCATTGGGCTCGAGGTAACGTAACGCGGCGACTGCCGACCGGCATGGGAAATCTGCATCCACAAATGGTTGCCGTTGCGGGTGCCCGCTTCGGCCCAGGCTCGCAACTGCGCCATACCCTCGGGCTCGCCCTTCACTTTTGTTAAATCGGGCGCCGGATCAATGGCCACGTTACCCGGCCGTTCCAGCACCCGGTGATCAATCATCACGTTGCCGGTAATCAACAGGCCTGCCCCGCCATCGGACCAGCGCCCATAAAGGGTTTGATGGCGGTGGGTAGCGTGTAGCTGATCGTCTGCCAGCCCCTCGGTCATGGCGGCCTTGGCAATACGGTTAGGCAGGACTGCTCCGCAGGGGAGTTTCAGGGGTTGGGCGAGGGGCGATTCGGGCATGGCATCATCCTGATGGTTTGAGTTCGTTGATTATCAAATCACGATCGAAGCTATCATTGCGCCAGCTCTATGGGAATCAACACTGCGTTCCGTCTCAGAAACCATGGCATGAACGGCGCTTTATACCGCGCCCAACCACTCTGCCAGCTGGAGATTGGTTTTCAGCCTCAATCGCTGCTGAAGCATCCCCTCAAAAACTCCTTCCAAGGTTCGTTCCTGCCCCAGCAATGGTAGCGAGGCCTCAGCCTCTGAGAAGAACTGCTCCTCACGAGACGTACCAATTATGGCTTGCTCCCACCAATTCACTACCCGAGGATGCGCGTCTTTGAGCAGCAGGTCTCCGGGCAGCTTTTCGGACTTAGAAGCATTCGCCGTATGAGTCGCTGGCATCAGATTCCAGAGATCGTTGTTGTTCCATCGTGACCAAGGAAAACAGTGGTCAACGTCGAACCGCTTCGCCTTGAGATTTTGGGCTGTCCATACGCACTCGACCCGACCCGTCTCGAGCTGCTGGTTAATCATTTGACGGACAGCTGACGTATCGCGTCGACCTTCAACCCACTGTAAACCACGATGATAGACATCCATGGAATAACGCAGATCCCAGCTTCCCATCAAATCAATCCATTCATTAACAATCGCAGGCTCAATCCAGCACGCATAGCGACTGAATGCATCCCAGAGAAATGAAGGAACACGGAAGGTACCGAACCGGGAAAGCGTTGCTTTGTCCAAACGCACGGGTGCCTTCTTGATGATCATCCTGGCCGAACCGCCCTCGAAGATCGGACGGTTACTACCGGGCCAGGTCGTGAACTGTGCGGGGTTCTTGAGAATGGTCGAGCAAGCGTCCCGGATAGCGCGGAGGACCACCGGAGCAACATCCGCCGACAGCGACATACCCACTCTGAAATCCAGAGGCGTGAAACTCTGCAAACTGAAGAAATCGTCCGTGGCGAAGCCGTAGCCACGGTTACCTGGCGCTTGCCTCAACTGGTGACGGAGAACCAGAGGATGATAAAGCATAATCCAGAATAGCCCGACTGCACCAAGCGGAATCTCCACCCAGTCATCGCTACGATTAAGCGCCAGGCCGGGCGCACCGTCAGCGATTCGGACGAGCGTTCGCAACAAACCCAATTTGTAAGTCGAAGACTTATTATCATTAACGATGATGTGGCGGACTGTCGGCAATGCGCCTGTGCCATCGTCCGCCAAACGAAAAGCCAGAGTCTCCCAGGAAACTTCGTCTCTCTGGAGCTCATCCTTGTTACGCCCGACCGGCAACAGAAGCGGGATCAGTGCCCGGCGTTTGGCAAAAGCCTCCAACTCTTCCCTACTGACATCGTAAAAAAACCGTTCGCCATCACCGGGCCCATGCCGAAGCGTAATCACCAGCATTCCACCGGGCGCCAGAAGCTCAGTCAGAATTCGAAAAGCACGTTCACGATCGGAGGGTGGAATATGCATCCAGACAGCGGAAACAAGAATGAGATCGAAGCCATAACTCAGCTTCCGGATCTTACCAAGATCCGGTAATTGATCGTCTACCCAGTGAATGCTCTGCTTGCGAGTAGCGTCCTGCCCCAGCTCTCGTAAGCCAGCTGCGGGCTCTACCGCGACAACATCCCAGCCCCGCGCTGCAAGGGCGCTGGAATCTCGACCGCTGCCTGCGCCGACATCCAGAGCGAGGCCTGATTTATTACCACGAAACGAGAGCCAATCTTGATGAACCTGTTCGAAGGTAAGCGACTGGTACTGATCGTAGAAGGTTTTGGCTTTCTGGCTGTAAACATCATTCACGAATATCTGTTCCACCGCGGGATAAAGGCGTCAACTCAATGCCCTCCTGAATTGTGGAGTAGCTTATCAAGGAATATAGACACTGATAGCTTACGATGGATGGCCGATCGCGGCTCTCGTCCTCACAAACGACACCATTAATTCCCGGAGTTTCATGGATCGGGACATAAAAAGAAACTAAAATGCATCAATCGTTGGATTCTGATTTCACGACGCAATGCGGTCGTCCCGATAACTTGAACATCCCCATTGTAGAATGCAATATGCGGGGATGCGACGAGTCGTAGTTGCCTCTAGAGTACGCCACAAACCACTAATGGGCGGTACTTTAACGCCATAAGGAATTGGTAGGGCTAAATACTCGACTTTGAATCATGTCGATAACCTAAGATTCCTCCAAGTCGCTCAGCGCGGCATGTTTAACCGCTACGGGCAAATCCCGTATTGCGAAAGGAACGACAGTAGCAATATGGCTCACCATAAATTCGTGGATCTCTTCGCTGGATGTGGCGGACTTTCTCTAGGCTTGTCGATGGCAGGATTGGAGGGTGTGTTTGCCATCGAGAAGGATCCAATGGCATTCGAGACTTTCTCCGCAAACTTTCTTGGAAAACGGAAATTGCCAGTAAAGAAATTCGCCTGGCCCCTCTGGTTGGAGCAAAAAGCCTGGGGCATTGATGACCTCCTCGATGAACACCGCAACCAACTGCACAATCTCAAAAATGAAATCGAAATACTTGCGGGCGGGCCCCCATGCCAGGGGTTTAGTTTTGCCGGCCGGCGTCAGGAATCAGATCCTCGCAACTTACTCTTCGAGAGATATGTTGAAGTCGTAGATGCAATACGCCCCTCAGCACTCATCTTGGAGAATGTTCCAGGTATGAAGGTTGCCCATGCAACTAGGTCGGATGCTGGCATCCGGCAGCAAGCATCAGAATCCTATTATGAAAAACTCAAGCGAAGTCTCGAAGCAATTGGGTACGATGTTCACTGCGAATTCATAGACGCGTCTCGGTTTGGTGTTCCCCAAAAGCGATCGCGCCTCATTGTACTCGGCCTGGAAAATAGCATCTCTGCCAAGCTAGATGGCGGTGCAAACAGGGTTTTTCAGCTGCTAGAAGAAAAGCGGAAGGAACAGTTATCCGAATTTCGGCTCCCAGAAATTGTCACAGCCAGTGATGCCATTTCCGACCTGCACACCGATCACTCACTCAGGCAGCCGTGTGCTGACCCATATTCACCATCAGGCTTCGAAGAGGCGGTTTATCTGGGCCCGGATACCAGATACCAAAAACTGATGAACAAACATTGTGCCAAGGATGCAATGGATAGCATGCGCCTGGCAAGGCACCGGCAGGTAGTCAGGGAACGCTTCGCAAGAATTCTCGCCGAGTGTAAGGCCGGAGTGCTTATGGATAAGGAAAGCCGAGAAAGGTTTGGCCTAAAGAAACACCGAATCTATCTAATGTCGAGAAACCTTCCCGCACCTACGATCACTACACTTCCGGACGACGTGCTCCACTATTCGGCGCCAAGAATACTCACTGTCAGAGAAAGCGCTAGGATACAGAGTTTCCCTGATTGGTTCCGCTTCAGTGGAAAATTCACAACAGGTGGATCTATGCGCTCACAAGAGTGTCCTCGCTACACCCAAGTCGGAAACGCGGTTCCTCCATTTCTCGCCCGAGCAATCGGGCTCGCCGTCACCGCAGCCTTGAGTGAAGCGTCCCTTTCAGCGAAACCGAATTTCTGCGAGAGTTTTCCAACTACACCAGAAGAACTTATCACAGCTATATAAAGAGACAGCTGATTGATGCCAAAGAAAAAACTATGGCAAGCCTCCTGATAAGTTAGACGACTGATATCTTTGCGCTTCAGGCAAATCCATGCATGTTGGGGCTAAACGGAGAGCGATACTGCGGAGCATTCATCGTCGCTCGGGCAATGCTGTTACGCCGCGGTCGATGAAAGTCGCTACACTTAATCTGGCTGCTAGATTGTGGGAACTGGAGCGATTAGCAGCACTAGACGCCTCCGCAACGGGCTGCGGTATAGGAGATCTGCCAATCCGCTATAGATATCCTCGTTGAGCAGCCATGAAGCTAGCAAGCCATTTGATTTAATATTCGAATATGGTTGATTTCCTGTCGCCAAAAGAAAGATCGGCACGAATGTCTCGCATCAAGGGCAAGGATACTAAGCCCGAGCTTTCACTGCGCAAGATTTTGCATAGGCTTGGCTTTCGCTATCGCCTGCATGTCAATAAACTTCCAGGAAAGCCAGATCTTGTTTTTCCAAAATACAATACAGTGGTTTTTGTTCACGGCTGTTTCTGGCACAGGCACCCTGGATGCAAGGTGGCGACGACACCCAAGAGTAATACTGAATTCTGGAATGATAAATTCGAGAAAAACAAAAAACGTGATGCTCGGACGATAAAGACTCTGGAGGACGCAGGATGGAATGTCCTCGTTGTCTGGGAGTGCGAGCTGGATTCGATGAAGAAAGCTGTTGCGACAGGAAAGCTCATCGGCGAAAAACTAAAGAAGCCAGAGAAAATCGGCAATCATTCTTGCAACAATGGCACGAGCTCCTGAGCAAGATTGCATCCAGAATGTGGCTTTGAACCCTACCCGATTTCCGATGAACAAGCACTATGACCAACTTGTAAACAATGCATGAGGGAGCCTACGCAATCGGACTTAATCAAACGCAGGCCTGCCCATGGCTATCAGCTTCTCGAAGATCGATTAAGCAAATGCGTTGTAATAGTCAGCAACGTCCTTCCTTGAAGTAATCAGAGCTAATCTAGTTGTCGCCCGCGTAGTAGCAACGTAGAGATCTTCTCTAGAAAAGGCGACGTGCTCATTTGGGATACCAACGTCAACGACAATTATCGCCTTTGCTTCGATACCCTTGAATGACTTTATTGTCGAGAAAAAAACAGTCCCAGCCTCCCCAAGCTCGCTAATATCACTGCTCAGACGCAGGCCGTGCCCCGACTTTTGGCCACTCATCGAAGAATTTTCAAGCTTGTAAGGGCTTAGTATCACTACCGAGCCATCTCCGCTCCAATCCTTCGCAATTTCCCACGCGCGCATCGATTGGTTATTAGCCAATTCAATAAGCGGAGCGACTCCCATAGGCATGCCTGGCATAGATTTGATTCTCGAACTGAGATAAAAATTCGAAGCATCATTAATCTTTACCGTATTTCGGCAATTGTGGTGCAGGCTAAAAACCACCTCGGCACCTATCGGGGTACTGTTTCCGGAATTAAAAAGATCTTGTTTCCAATCTGAGAAAAAAGCCCAGCCCTCATCGCTTGAACGAAGTTCGAGTAACGCGATGATCTGGGATTCAGACAGATCCTGCCCTTCATCAACAACTATTGCATCATATTTCTCATAAGTATCTGCATAGTCCATTATCTGCCCTGGCAATTCCTCCCTATAAAATTCGTCTAGGTCACCTCGAGGGCGCGCTTCCGAACATATCGAAATAAAGAGCTTGTCGACATTCCAAATAAAATCCGCATGATCTGGATTTTCCAATCGGAGGGCCGCCGCGAGCGCGCGGTTGTAACAGACGTAGATGGCCTTCTTTCCCTCGTCGATTAGTGCCTTTAAACGCCAAATCGCTAAAACTGTCTTTCCCGAACCAGCTGGACCGACAACAGCAACATTCGGCAACTGGAATAACCCTTTTAGGCTCGCAAATTGCTGCCGAGTGAGTTGCTCGATTCTATCCGAGTCGTCAGCTACATCCTCTCCCGAATCCGCTTTATAAACACGGAACTGCCTGTTCTTGAGTTGATCAGTAACCGACTCTACAACTTGCGTAACAAATTGCTCTCCGCGGCCATCTCCCCCACGCTTTTCAAGTGAATTGCGTAGTCGCGACGCTAACTGATTCATATGCCTTCGCGTCGCTATTGTCGACTCATCGAACATCACAGGTAGCTCGGCTGCCTCTCCTTGAGGGTAGATAACGAGATATGTGTACCGTCCAGGAAAGTTAAGCCATTGGTGGCGCTCAATCAGCACTTTAGTCAGATCATGCATATTTCTCGTGGCTTGCTCTGGAGGCGCCTCTTTGAGTTCGGTCCAGCTTCCATTTTTTTCCTTCCGGCTCCAAACTCCATTCTCCTCAACTCTAAACCCTTTTGAACCCTTTACCTCAACAACTACCAAGCCAGAATTGGGTACGAGAACTACGAAATCAGCTTCACCGTCACGCACATAACCGTTTTTGGCGAGTGTCCAGTGCACGCTGGGCATCACAACCCAATCTTCAGGCAGCTGAGCTTTAAACGCCTTAAGAACTTCGTTTTCCCACAGATCTGCCGGTAGGCTACCTACGATTTTTGGCATTTACATCATTTCCTTCATTTGATACGACGAGCGACAAAACTGAATTGTTCAGCTTCATGCCTCGGAACGTTTCCATTGTTATTTCGCAGCCTTGGAGCTTCCATTCCGTGCTTATACACAGCTCTGACAGACATAAGCTGACCGGTCGGAGTCGCCGCCAACCACTCTTCACCATCTCCAAGCTGGTTCAGCGTCTTTCGACCAGCTTTTTGCCAGCTTTGATCATCAAAGGTGACGATATCATCATCAGTGTATTCGTGAAGTTCGTCTATCGTTCGCACATTCTTGGTAGGTGCGGAAACGTTACTTGCTGCTCCAAAGGAAGACTGCGAATCAACTACTTCCACAACAAATACTTCATCGTTCGAAAGATTGGCTCTGACCCAAATCATTCTCCTAGATAAGTTAAATGAATCTACACGTCGGATTCCCTTGAGACCTTTCCCAGCCGCCAGACGATGCGCATTGCCTATTGCGTTTCGCTCACTCGGGCTCCCATCCCATAGCGGATGCACTACAACGTTCAACACGTCACCATCAATCCACCCGTGTACAGTATCCTCATGAACGACTGAATCAGCAGGAAAGCCATTAAGCTCCCAAATGTCGACAAGTTTGCCTGCGCGGGCAGACCAGTCGCCATCTCTTCCGATTGGTATTTCTCGGCCAAGAGCGACATTATCCAATCCCGGCTTAAAGCTCTCGTCTAACATCGAAGCCAAAAGCTCAAGGCCTAGCTCCCAATCTAAAAGACCATGAACCTGACGGTTTCGGAAGCCTTTAAGTAATAGATCTGGACTTCGCCACTCGTTCCCGGGCTGGGAAGAGAGCTCAATTTCCTCGCGGATCATTTTACCCATTCGATGTGTAGGCCCTGCTCCAAACAGACAGCCTTCTAGGAAGGACTCAAGCTCACCTTTCGTGCTATCAACAAGGCCAGCACCATTCGGATGCGCATCGGCTAAATAAAGTTCACCACCGCCCCTACCTCTATCCGTGATTGCGTGGACAGATGCGATTTCAATGTCCAGCGAATCAACATCCAGTTCGAGGGCAATGGCGCGCTGTAGAATGGTCGCGGCTGAATACCAAGCTGCACGTCGCCTGGCTAGTTGCGATTCACTTATGCCCTCGAAATACGCCAGTCCTTTGCCATCCAGCATTCGAATTGCCAGTATGTCTGTAGTTTTTACAGAAGTGAGCGCAACCCTGAATTCAGGATTTTCCTCATCGGAGCACCAGACAGATTCCGCCTCAACATACTTCTCCTGAAGACTTTTCCTTTCTTTAAAACCAAAATAATCACCGCGATTGGTGTTGGTGCGGAAAACTGGGGCCTGCCGCTCTAATTTTACGTGAGCATTACAGGCTCTCTCGTATCCCACCGAACTGAGCCTTGGACTGGAAATATCTGTGGAACCAGATCGTCCCCTACTTTCACCTCCCCCTCCCGCAGGCTTCAATACATCCAAATTCGTAGCAAATGCGTTTGGAGAAACAGCCATGTATGGCTTAGCCCCTACAATTCCGCAGTTCGGGCATTGAACACCCTGTGGCGGCTCGACCAACCAGCTTGGTTCCCACATCCCTTTTTCACTGACAAATCCCTGTAATTCGCTGATCGGAACGGGCTCGCTATGCAACTGACGACAGGCTCCACAGCGAACGTGAATATAGGCTGCTCCAATAGGCGGACCTGCTGCTCGCCAGCCCTTCCCCCCATTCTTACTTAATATTGGAGCAACCACGTATTTTGGGATCAGACGCCTTTTGTCCCATGTCCGCTCTGCCCCCGGCGCGAAGTCGGCAATTCCCTGATCTGCAGGCCTGTTAAGGGTTTTCGGCTCACTCACACCGCTGGGAAGGTCAAAGTACAGATTGCGGACACTTGTCGGCATACCAAACATGGGCAAAATCCCGGCCTCAGCCAGGCGATGGGCCAGCGTATTCGCGACAAAGCCAGTATTCGCGACTGCTTCACGAATTTTGCTCGGCAAATCACGAACGAATTTAATGAGTGCTGTCATCGATACACCCGAGCCAGCGCACACAAGTTTCACGAGGTCTCGAATAGTATCCTGATGCTCATCTATCCATAACTCAATCGACGAGATAGTCTGTTCAGACTCAGTTAAAGTGCCCATTTCCCCATGAGTGTCGGGATCGAAGCTGGTGGATGTCCATGAAATCCCTGCGTCTAGACAGGCACGCCGCAAAACCTCTTTAGCAACAAGTCTTTCAGCTAATATGCGCTGGTCATCACCCATTGCAAGGCGTGGTTGCGGTGGAACACCGCCCGTCATCTCCTTTGGATGCTCAAAATGGATACGGTCGTGAGTTTGGCCTCGACAGAATGTGAAGGCCACTGAAAATGCTTGGCCTTTTCGACCCGCTCTACCCACGCGCTGTTGATAATTAAACCGTTCAGGAGGCATGTTTGCTTGCATAATTGCTTGCAACGAGCCTATGTCGACGCCTACCTCCATCGTCGTGGTGACGGATAGGAAATCTATTGAGTCTACATTTTCATATGCTTTGCGAGTTCCAATTCCCTCAACGGTCTCATCGTCGAAAAAAATATCGCGAAAGTGCCGCTGTCGCTGCGCCTGATCCTGTGTCTGTCCGGTCAGTTCCTCAGAATGAATTCGGAAAGTAGAAGACGCATCTTTTGCTTCATAAGCATAGTAGTGCTTACTTTCTCTGCTTTTTGATGAAGCTTTTCCATTCGGCTGCTCGTTAAGTCTTGACGTACAACGAGAGCAAACACCTGCTGATGCTTGCCAATGAATCTGCCCGCAGTTTTCACACTCCCAGGGATAGTCTTCGGGCTTTACTACCTTTACCCATAATTTTTCCAGCTTGATTACAGCCCACAGGTCAGGACCAGAAGAATGTATAGATTTGAACGCATCGACCACAAAACTATGTAGCGTCTCAAGGTTAATAGCTCTATTCTCTGAAACCTTGGCAAGATAATTGTGGACACGTTTTTTCTTAGGCCCTTCATTGGACGCCCCAGTTGGCTGATTATATTTCCAGCCATCAACAGGCCTGTCCCAGGGCGTAGGATCTAGCTGATTTTCCTCAGCTAGGATACGTAAAACGCTTTCACAGACTTGACGGAATGCTTCTGAAGACAAGCCAGACGGTGGCTGTAAAGTCGGCGTTGGAGGGAACGCCAGATGACCAATACCCTGAGCCTCGAGGTCATACAGCAAACGTCCGGTCAATGCTCGCCAGGCACTTCTACGAAGTGATAGACCAATATGATCGATTGCAGAGGGTGAGGCCTCATTATTTAACACAGGGATAAGTTGGCCATTTCTTGACTGGAAGATTGAGGTCCAGTCGGTATTCTCGGTAATCATTTTCTTATCTATTGATGCCCCTCCAGGATTGACACCCATTTCGATGAAGTCCCTCCAAAGAGGGCTGATCACCTTGTTGGAATCAGGCTGCGCAAGGATATCATTAACTGGAACATATCCCTGCTTGTAGGCCCGCACGTTTGCCACGTTTTCGATTTGTGAAGAGAGCGCACCTTCAGCGTCATCTTTCACTGCCTTCGCTGCTTGGACAAAAAGGTTGAACTTCTCTAGGTTCCCGTCGTCTTCACCGAAGACTCTCTTTACTCTGGCACGCAAGTCGGAAATTTCTTCCAGCTGCCCAGACTCCACAAAAGACAGCGCCTCTTTCATTAGAGGATCAAGGCCACTTTCGGCACGTTCTTTGAGTTCTCGGTTCAAAAACGTTCGTAGAAGCAGTTTCCATTGCTCTTCTTCAACCCCAACAGAAAGGTTTGCTGCTGCTTCTCGGCTATCAGAGAAAGCAACAAGCTTTCTAGCCTTGCCTGCTGGCAAGGTGCTCATCACGTGCTTTGAGAAAAGATGGGACATCCTTGCCAAGCCCGTCACGAAAGAACGGATGGGTGTCCTGCGCCCATACCGCTCTGAATAATCAATCAAGCAGGAGGGGCAACGCTGAGGCATCGCCGGATATCGATGCCGATCCTTCTCAGCCAAAACTTGCTTGTCGATCTTGAACCAATAACAAGTCAGCTCACCTTCTTTGGGATTGGCCCCAAGGCTAACTAAACCGGTGGAGGGGTTTATGCTAGCTGGGCTCCAGCTGGCAGGCACTGTTGCGACTGGTCGACCAGGCCGATCGCTAGTAGAATTTTCCTCAAACGTACCATGCATCCAACGTAGGTCTTCCTCAGATACCTTCTGAGAGTCTGGACGACGCAACCAAACGACACCGACATCCTTATAACTCTGTGCATCAGTTCTTGTTTCGATAGTTGTTTCGGGAAGCCCCTCTATCTGCGTTTCGAGAGAGGTCAATTCAAATTGGCTTTCTATACCCCAGCTGCTCTTAAGCGATATTTTATTTCCACACAGCAATTGCGTACCGCAGCACTCACAGTAAAGGACTTCCAAAACACGCTGCCCATCAATAGAGAGCTTTCTTTCAGGCAAGAGCTTGCCGACACGTCGGTCATCATCTGACTCACCCAAACCGACCGTAGCCCATAGACCATCGACGTTCTTTGCCATCCAATGGAAGCGGAGACTCGGTACGATCAGTTCTTTCTCTTTTGCATAATCTGAACCGATTGCAGCAAATAACCCTCTTGTCGCTGTAATACGCTCAACCACTGGTAAATCCGCGAACCAAAAGTTCGATATTTCATCCAAAGGTTTGGCTCTTATTTGACCATTTACATCAAATGCAGCAAGGATCGACTTATTGGTTTTCACTTGGTCTTGAGCCAAAAGGTCAACCACAGTCTCTAATGCATATTGATCGATATCTTTTTGAGTTTCAGCCCTCCCAACTTTTAGGCATGCATCTGTGACATTTTCTTGGAGTTCAGGAATGTCGCCTTCGAGAAGATATTTTGGTTCACCAGCTTCTATATGAAAACGGGCTTTCGCTTGATCAGGCGTATACCCAAAAAATCCACCGAGATACTCGTAAGTAACATCATCTTTGCCATCGAGAGATGCGCTTGATGCAAGAATTCGAAATTGAGGACTTTCCGGACTCAGGCCTAGTCGGTCTGTTAGGAGACGAACCAGATAAGCCACTTCCGTTCCCGCGGAACTCCGGTGCAAGTGAAGTTCATCAATAATTAGTTGGAAGACATTGTTTTCGCGATCTTCACTAAGCCACTGCCTTGTTGCTTCGAAGATATCGGAGTCAGCGCGATCACCGGGAATATTAGGATCAGGGTGTCGCATTAGCATAATAGATAACATGCTAAGATTGGTTACTAGAATGTCAGGCGGAGTTGCTTGCATTTCCCACCGGTGGAACATCTCACCGGCGTCCGGCGACATACGTCGAATGAAGCTAGTTTCTTCCAGTGCATCAGCCATTTCACGCCTAGCAGTTTTGATCGCGTCAGGGTTCCCCGAGGCCTGAGCATCCGCCAAAGCTCGACGACAGCTATCAAGTTTTTTGCGCATTGATAAGTGGTCGGCGATTGCCGACTTGAGTTCAGCTGCCAGTGCTGACCGTTTGGTACTGTTTGCCTTCCCATCGGCCTTGAAAGCATGACCGGCAACGGGCGTTGAGCCGTTGTATCTGCCAAATCGAATTCTGTTGCCAGACAAATGTTGATCAAGTGCTTCAAGTGCCTCATCAGAATCGAGCGCGAGGCGAAGACGAGATATTTGATCCTCTACAAGAGCATTCATCGGGTACAGTATTAATGCTCGAACTGCCGCAGTGCGACTCTCACCACGCAACTCCTTTCTGGTGGAATCCCATTTAGGAGGCGCATCCTTAGTCCATTCTCGCGGTGCATTGCTAGGTTTGGTCCATTGACTCGGTGAGCAAGTCGCTTCTCTAATTATGCTCGCCAGCGCCGGAAGCAAAAATGCTTCCGTTTTTCCCGACCCAGTACCAGTCACAACTACACTATGCTTGCCTTTTAAAGACTCTCTGAGCATCGTTTGCTGGTGCTGATACAGTGGATAATCGCCGTTGAATAGCCCCGCTCCAATAATGGCCTTGAAGGCCTCAATTCCCCTGGCGTTCAGGCCCGGGAGATCTTCTTGGGCGAGATCGGCAAGTGCGCGTCCCGGCTTGTAGGACTGAGTGGGTTCAACGTAAGGCCTTTGGAAGAGCACCCCTGGTTGATCTAACAGCTCCTTTCGATCTTTTTCAAACGAAGACGAATTCGTTCCGAACGCAGAGGTTATATAGCGCTTAATCCCTTCCTGCAAAGCCTCATGGGCTCCTATTGGATCCTTCATTGTATTTCCCAATTTTTTTGTCTGTAGTATCAGTGTTTTTCAAATAACGTCGAGAACCGCCCCGAGCTTTGTGGCAATTGTTCTGGCTATTAATTCTGGAACATATCGATAAGCGAGCCATCTTCCATTTGCCATGTCCGTATAGAAAAGGTTAGCTGAGAACTCAGACGAGCCATCAATCGTTCGAGTCAAGTGGAGCCGGCTGCCAGCATCTTCGAGCGAACTATTTTGGAGTGTCACAACGTCCGGTGAGTCGCCGCTACACAAAATGAGAGCGCGCTCAAGGACTGTCGGCAAATTAATGCGGGCCGGGAGCCAGATTGTTCTTTTGGCAGATTCATATGTTATGGGTAGAGGATGGACACCATCCATTCTAGGAAAGCTACTCATGTACTTCGCAAATGCATCTAGAGCCAACCAAACGCCCCAACGCGAATCACTCACAAAAGCATATTTGCCCTGTTCTGCAAGAACGTACAAATTGCCTACACCAATATCGAGGTCTCGCACTTTCCACAACTCACAAACAACTCCTGACGGTGTCGCGGTGAAACGTCCCGTGGATGCATTTAATCGCATCGCGCTATTTCGCGCGTTCCCAATCGACTCCATGGTATTTTGAAACGTCTCATCCCTAAACGCTCCAAGAGTGGCAGACCAGTCAGCAACCGAAAAACAAGGTTTTTCCGTGAACTGGAAGCCAATCTGGCTGCAAATCTCTATCGCAAGTGATTTATCTTTTATAATCAGGCGCCAAGGCCCGAATACGCAATCACTCGAAAGGGGCCTATAGACATTCCAAGCTTCGGACTCACTCGCAATATATTTCCAGTGATCGATGCGTAGTGTGCCTGCAACGGCCCAAATATGTTTGCCACTACAAACCAGAGGAAGTGAATAAAGAGCCGGCTTTATTGCATGTATTCGGGCAATGTGACCCTTATGAGTCGTTGAAACTCCCAAGAAACCTCGTCTTCTGAGTTCAAGTATTATAAAAACCGGCTTGTCCGACTCTCCCCCTGAAACGAGGAGTCTCTGCAAAAGGTCTCGTGCGACGCCAAAATCCATGCTTCCGGATTGAGCAAGAGCATCAAGAAATTTCTCATGGACACCGACCTGTGATGTCTCGAAAAAGGCTCTGCCACCCAACTCATCATCTGTAAGCTCAAAATCACTTGATACGCTGGGCAATTGTCTAGGCTCTTCGTTGGAAGCTCCCAAAATTACACCTGACAAACCCTCGCTCGAGTGCATCGGCCTGCCTATTTTATCAAGACTGAACGGCTTACCTGTGTCTACAATCTCACCACCAAGATCGGCGATCCTTAATTTTGCTTGTCCCAGCTCTGATCCGTCGACAGCAAATGCCTTGAATTCGTAAAAGGCGCTTTTTGAACTTTGAAGCGTCAAATTGAACCGCCGCGTCGGCTTCCAGTCGACATGATCAATTCCGTTCAAATTGGCTGTTGAAACCTCATCCACTTCAATACCCTCAGAGCACTCAATGAATGCTCCTACAGGCGCGTCTAGCTCCAGCGAGGGTAGATCGTATGGTAAATACATTCGGCTGTAGCCACGTCGAATGGACCTCCCTCCAACAAAGCGTATTGCTCTCGGTCTCGGGCGGGAGCCCCTTTCGCCGTCGGGGAGAATTCGTTGCTCTTGAGATAGTGATTCGCACTCTACCAAACGAATGAGGAGCCAGCTTTCCGGGATTCCTGACGCTGCTATCTTTTCAAAATGAGGTTGTTCACGCTCTATATATCCTTGAAGTGCATGAACGCTTTGAGGTGGGGCTAGCAGAAAAGCTGATCCGCTCGCCGGAAGCTCACCTTCTCTGAGCTCAATGTTTTCCGTTACATGGTCTAGCACTGGTACAAGCACCCAAAGTGGGTGCCTTACAAGCGTGAGCTGCAGCTCTGTGGGCTCAGAGTCTTCGCCATCAAAACAAAAGACTTGGAATTGAAAAGCTGAATCAGCGGCTCGTTTGGCAATATCCCAAACCTCTGTCTCCTGATCCGGGCACGGAGCGCTGGTTGCACCCTCTATTCCAGAAAATTGCCCACTCCAGCTGAGATTGCCGTGTGATAGTTGGAACTCACCAGTGTCTTGAAGCGCTGAGATTCGCCAGCCAGGAGATAATTGAAGAGGGGAATCCTGAACTACCGAAAGAGAAATCCCCACACTGAGATCTGCTTCACTTGGAAAGCTAGGGGAAGAATCCGCGCTTTTACCAACGCCCCGATTGGCCGGCAACGTGCCATCCCAATCAGAGTAAGCGGTCCGGATCGCTTCTCGGATTGGTTGTTCAAAGTCATCAATATTAAGGGCTTTCTGGAATCCTGCTGTAAACGTTGACCCCGTCGACCGTGCTTCTCTCAAGATTCGCGTCAAAGTTTCTTCTGGCAAGTCCTGGCCGGGCCTTACCTCTGCTTGCACGAATACCCGCGCTAAGTCCTCGACGTCGCTTGGTTTGAGAATACTTTGTGACCTAGGAACACCGACCAAGCGATAACCACCAAGTCTCCTCATTTTGAAATAGCCGAAGCGTCCATGATTTTCAGCGGTCCACTTCTCTAAATCAGCCCAAACAGTCTCGACTTGGCCCATTTCCTGCGAACTGAATTGATACTGGAGCTTCAAATCCTCCGATAACCGGGCGTAATAAGCGCTCGCGTTTTCCGCATCGTTTCTCACCAACGCTGCGAGATATGGGAGATATGTTGGCGCAGACAGCCCACGGTATATTGCATCAAAGTTCCCTGGGTCCTTGTAACTTGGTTTTGGATTCGTCCTATCTTTTTTTAATTCAATGATATTGCGCGTGAAACTTTTAGTAGCTCTAGTCCAACTTGGTCCTTTGCGAACTGCTTCCAAAAACCCGGCGTCTCCACCAATGTCTTGGCCCATCTGATCGAGCAAATCCCTATCCACTCGAAGAAACACCTCTTCGCCCCCAGAAGCTTCAGAAAAGAAACTTCTCAATAAGCGAAGGTTCCACTCACTAAACCTATCTTCTAGCGGTTTCATCTTGGCTGCAGCAACTAAATCAAGAACATAACTAAACGGACTAGAAGGATCAGCAGCCGACCTCACAAGGCCATCCCTGCTAGTGTTCACTATGAAGATTTCGTTTTCGCGTACTAAGAGCGCTAAAAAGTTGCCTGATGAGGCATGCTTAGTAAGATTCTTCACAAAGATTTTTGGGTCACCCGACGCTGTGTCAGAGCGGTACAAAACCGATTCCGTTTCTATTAAGTCATCTTTTTCGACGAACCAAGTTCTGAAGATGGCTATTCCGTCCGAACCCTTGGCTTGCAAAGCGTAATCGTGCAGCTCGCTCCGGCGCATGTAATCAACCAAATTACTATTTGCGTCCATGGTCGACTTGCCAATGCTCGTCCCAGATACGACAAGGAAAACGACGTCTAATCCGCGCACCGAAAAGAAGTGCTCGACTTCTGCCTCAGACCTTTTTACGTCATTGAGCATGCCGACCTCCATCGAGTAATTATGCGATTGATACTACTTTGCGCAGGATTCTTCTGAAGGCCGTCCACCCTTTGGGGTTCAATGACGGTTAATACATATGGGACCGATAAGAAGTCCATTTCTTGTCCTTATTTCGATAATCCCGGGCAGCGGTTTCTCCAAGCCTGATTACCCTTATAACTGCTTGAGTTGGCACCAGCAAACTCGGTGCTGTTATTTCATGTAAATGCATCAGGTACTCAGGCTGTTAAGGCTAAATTTTTGGCCGCGCTACCCATACAAATCTATTACTAAGCAGCCGACGCTCACCATCGAACCGGTATGCGCAAAGTTTTCCACCATGTTTTCCTGCCACACTGTAGTCAAGGCACGCAATATGGTCGTTGAGCGGTGCAGGCTCTCCTGTCATCCAGTAATGCCCGACAAATACCGGCTTTTCACCGTCGTATCCTGGCAAAACATGAGAGGCAATGGGTTCATGAGGGATCTGGTCGATGTATTCTTTCGGCACCATGGCAAGATCACGGTACGTCAGCTCACCCTGTCGCCACCATTCGGCACGTATGTTGGTGCGCTTGTTTTTATCTTTATCGAAAAAGTGATGGTCGCCAGGCAGCGGAATCTCCAGTCCTTTGAGCAGCGTTTCAATGGCCTCGTAGACCTCTGAACCTTTTCGGCTTGCTTTCTCCCAGGCATCTGGCAGCAATCGGTTTTCTGAATCGGTGTATCTGGTTATTGCCGAGAGATGTTCTGGGTGCCAGCAGGCATGCACTACACGAAACTGCGGCAGATCCAAATACAATGGTAGAGTTTTGAACCACTCGATCATGCTTTGGTGTAGTTCGCTGCCCTCACCGACTTGCTCAAGAAAGGCTTTATGCTGCTTCAGGTTCTTCTCAATGTGGGGACGGAGATACTGGCCGGGATTCTGCTGGTCTTCCGTGGCCCAGGCTACGGCGTTAAATTCGTGGTTCCCCATTACGGCGAGGGCCTGGCCGTTTTCCACCATGTTTCGAGCAATGGTGACGGTCTCTACCTGCTCCGGGCCTCGGTCAACAAAATCCCCCAAAAAGATCACTTTGCGCTCAGGGTGCTGCCACACACCCTCTATTTCTTCGTAGTCCATTTTGGTGAGCAGGGATTTGAGTTCGGTAGCGTGGCCGTGGATATCGCCAATCAGGTCGTACATCGTTACCTCTTCCTTAGGCTGTTACTACTGGGCTGCGCGAGTCGCCGAAGTTATAGCGTCCAACTCCCTGCTCCCTGCCACCTGATCAGGCACAGGTCCCTCTCGCTTGCCAATGACTTCACCATTGATGGCCAATAGATAGGCTGCGTCTTTTTTGTAATAAAACCAATACTGCTTGATTCGCCCCCAAATTCCAAGATCCCCGCCTGTTTCATAGACATGTTCCCGGACACGACACTGGGCCCTGCCTAGCTGGCGGTCCATGGAGAGCCGCCAGAAGCCTTTGGGAAAGTCCAGATAGCGCTGATGTTCACAGGCAGCCAATGCGAATATTGGCTGGCTCCGGCGCTTGAAGCCCGTGTCTGCCCATAGATAAGGTTTGAAAGCATTTCGCTCTTCTTCGAGGCGCTCCTGTATGCGGCGGATGCGCTGATCAGCCAAAGCCCTATCCATACCTGTCACCACGCACAGTGCTCTCAGGAAGCCTTCGCTACCGTATTTAAAGTCGAACCCGCCATCGGCCAGGCCGAAATCCGGGTCATCCAGCACGGACTGAATGCGCTCTAAATTGGCGGAGATGGGTTTGTGGTAATCCATGGCTTTCAGGATTTCATCCCGGGGTATAAGAGCGACACGAAGTACCAGGTCGGTTTTGAAGTTATCGATCATTTCCCCTCCTTACCCAATCGCTCAAGAGCGGGTTTTAGCCGATCTGCGTTGAAGCTTTCCCCGTCAAAAAACCATTCCGAGATTTCTTTAACCAGGGCTTCTTTCAGGCTATGGCCTTCCGCAAGGCTGTCTGCGACTGCCTTGGCGATGTAATCGTACTCATCGAAGCAATCGTTTTCCTGGCAGCAGGTATTCATTGGGTCGGTTTCAAACAGAGCTTGAGAGATTTTTTCTGCGCCTGGCCTTGATGACATTCTGAACTCTCCTTTCGGTTCATTCTTATTATCACCAAACGGTGCGACATATGACGTCGCAGAACTGGTTTATGCTTCCTCCAGGTAAACACACAGAGAGCATGCGGTATGAATCGAACAAAAAGGAAGAAGTCAGGACTCTTCGGATTATTGAACCTTGGTTCGTTTCAGGCCCTGAGTGAGTGTTTCTTCTATATCCTGTCTTAGCCATTCCGGTTCCAGAATATCGCAATGCATCGCCTGTGCCGTCAGCCACCAGCGCAGATCCTGGGTATCGCCGACGGTTACTGAGATTTCAAAGGTATTGTCATCAATGTCGTGCGTGAGCTGATCAAAGCCCAACGGCGATTCGATCAGGTGGTTCAGTACAGGCTTGTCACACCGCAGCCGCAGGAATACCGGTTCATCTGATCTCAGTATGCCCATGGCACCGGAACGAATGTAGAGGTCCAGATCGAAGTCGTCCGGCCGTTCCACCAGCTCTTCAACCAACTCCCCGGTTGTTGCGCGGTGCAGGACCAACTGGCGAATACCTTCCCTGCCCTCGATGGTACCAATCAGGTACACGTTAGGGTCCCGGAATATTAGGCCGAAAGGGTGAACCACAATGTCTTCCGGTTGTGGCCAGTTGCGGGCCTGGTAGGTGAGTTTGCATTGGTATTCACGTAGCAGGGCTTCCGTGACCGTCTCCAGGACGTCCGCATCAATACCCGGGCGCTGTCCACCCAGGCCCCGGTTGATGACCCTCACCCGGCTTGGCCACTGCCCCAAGGGGTTCTTCTCCCGCAGCAGGGTTCGGTGAGCTTCATCAAAATGCGGTTTCAGATGGGACAGCGCCCGCGGGGGAAGCATGGGGCTGAGGTAGGCTCTGGCCAGCTCAAATGTCAGCGCAGCCGGTAAATCCAGGGCTGGAATGATGTCCATGGCGGCCTCTCGGTCGAATGACCATTGGAAAGGCCTTTTGTTCTCGTCCACCAGCAGCGGGAAGTCTGTACTTAGCTTTTCCAGATCTCTCTGGATAGACCGCATAGTGACTGAGAAGCCGTGGTCTTCGAGCCGTTCTGCCAGTTCAGTGGTGGTGATGGACTTGGGGAAGCGTGGCACCATTCGGAGCATGGTGAGGTAGCGAACGGCGGTGTTGGACATAGGTAATCAACCTGGCAAGCGTGTACAGGGAAATGTAGCAGCAAGCCGTCAATTTACGTCGCAAATCAGCCAAATACAAAAAAAGAAGGCCAGCAAAAGCTGGCCTTCTTTTATATTGGTAGCGGGGGCAGGATTCGAACCTACGACCTTCGGGTTATGAGCCCGACGAGCTACCAGACTGCTCCACCCCGCATCAAACTGGTTGTTTATCGGGGAACCCCCGAATCAACGTGCGCGTATCTTAAGGATTAGCCCCGTACCTGTCAATCGATATTTTCAAACAGATCGCCCGGATATACCAGCGTTTCCGGGGTGGCCTGCTCATACATGCCCACCTGATCAATGGCTTCCTGCACTGGCCGGAACGACCGCCGGTGATGAACCGTCGCACCGAGGCGATTAAGCGCCTCCAGATGAACCGGTGTGGGATAGCCTTTATGACGGGCCAACTCATAACCGGGGAACTGCTTGTCCAGTTCGGCCATCTCGCGGTCGCGTACCACCTTTGCGATGATGGATGCCGCGCTGATCGCCTCGACACGGCTATCCCCTTTAACCACCGGCTCAGAAGGCCAGCGCCATTTGGGGCAGCGGTTTCCATCAACGAGCACGTACTCCGGCTCAACAGCCAGGCCAGCGACCGCCCTTTCCATCGCCACCATAGTGGCCTGGTAGATGTTCAGGCGATCGATCTCATCCGCTTCGGCACGCCCGAGACTCCAGGCGGCCGACTTCTCGATAATTTCTTCGTACAGAGCTTCTCTGCGCTTCTCTGTGAGCTTTTTGGAGTCCGCCAGCCCCGCTATCGGGCGTTCCGGGTCCAGGATCACCGCTGCAGTTACAACCGCCCCAATCAATGGTCCCCGTCCGACTTCGTCGACACCCGCAAGACGCGAGCCGGAGTAATGACACTGGAACGGGGGTAATGGGGGTTTACTCAAGATGATCGCTCCAGCAGTTCGGAGATGGCGTCCGCCGCTTTTTCATCCGCATTCTGGCGGAGTTGCAGATGCAGCTCGGTGAATGCCTCGGTCAGGCGGGTTCGTTCATCCTCGTTCTCGAGGCGCTCCAGCACTGCAGCTCCCAGAGCCTCAGGGGTAGCATCATCCTGAAGCAACTCCGGCACCAGCGGCTCACGGGCCAACAGATTGGGAAGTGCGACATGAGGCACCTTGACCAGGTGGGATAGCAGCTTGTAACTGAAATTGCTTAGCCGGTAGCCGACCACCATCGGCTTTTTCAGCAACATGGCTTCGAGGGTCGCGGTGCCCGACGCCAGCAGCACCACATCGGACGCCGCCATTACTTCCCTGGACCGCCCCCGGACAATGGTCACCGGCAAAGCAACCTCGAGGGATTCCACCAAGCCCTGAACCTGCCGTTCGCGGTCGCGGTTGATGCAGGGAATGACCAGTTGGAGATCCGGACGGGATGCCTGTATCCAGCGGGCTGCGGCCAGAAACAGGCTGCCGAGGCGCTCCACTTCCCCGCCACGGCTGCCCGGCAATATCGCCAGCACCGGCTTGTTCTCGTCCAGCCCGAGAGAGCGGCGGGCACCCGCGGTGTCCGGCTCCATCGGAATACGATTGGCGAGCGGGTGCCCCACAAAAGCAACCGGCACATCGTGCTCTTCGTAGAATCGGGCCTCGAAGGGAAACAGGGTCAGCATCAGATTCACGGATTTCGCAATCTTGAAGATGCGCTTCTGCCGCCACGCCCAGACCGAGGGGCTGACGTAGTGAACCGTGGGAATACCAGCATCGCGGCAGCGGCGCTCGACACCGAGGGTAAAATCCGGGGAATCGATACCGATGACCACATCCGGTGGCGTGGTCAGGAAATAGTCCATCAGGCGTGCGCGGATACTGAACAGCTCGCGAATGCGGCCCAGAACCTCAACCAGCCCCATCACCGACAATCGCTCCATCGGCACCAGGGAGTGGAAACCGGCGGCCTCCATCTCTTCCCCGCCGATACCGACAAAACGGGCCCGGGGGTACCGGGTACGCAGGGCACGGATCAGCCCGGCACCCAGTATGTCCCCCGATGCTTCGCCAGCAACGATGCCAAATGTGATTGGTCGGTCGCTAATGACCCTGGAAGGGGGATGGTCCATCACCTGTCCGGGCCCGACTATCGGATAATGCCGCGGTGAGCACCACGAAGGGAATCAATGAGTGGACGCATCTCGTCCATATCCGGGTAGGACTTCTCCAGCTCTTCCACAGCCTGCTCTGTCGTCAAGCCCTGCCGGTAAATAACCTTATAAGCCCTGCGCAGGGTCATCAGTACATCCTTGCTGAAACCACGGCGTCGCAGGCCTTCCACGTTCATACCGTGGGGAGCCGCAGACTGGCCACTGGCCATGACATAGGCCGGGATATCCTTGAGTACGATGCTGCCCCCGGCCGCCATGCTATGCGGACCGATGTGACAGAACTGGTGGACCATGGTGCCACCACCGAGAATAGCCCAGTCGCCAACGGTGACGTGCCCTGCCAGGGTCGCGCAGTTGGCGAGTATGGT
This sequence comes from Marinobacter alkalisoli, assembly GCF_045449855.1. Taxonomy (NCBI): domain Bacteria; kingdom Pseudomonadati; phylum Pseudomonadota; class Gammaproteobacteria; order Pseudomonadales; family Marinobacteraceae; genus Marinobacter; species Marinobacter alkalisoli. Next base: position 114,730 of record NZ_JBJJLC010000031.1, read on the forward strand.
GTTGTCACCAACCGTGCAATCGTGGGCCACGTGGACGTATGCCATCAGCAGGTTGCCGCTGCCAATGCGGGTTTCGCCGCGATCCTGAACCGTGCCGCGGTGAATAGTGCAGTTTTCCCGGATTACGTTGTCATCACCGATCACCAGGGTGGTCGGCTCGCCGGCGTATTTCTTGTCCTGACACTCTTCTCCGATACTGGAGAACTGGAAAATGCGGTTGTTCCGGCCAATAACCGTAGGCCCTTTGACCACCACATGGGAGAGAATTTCTGTGCCCTCTCCTATTTCCACATCGGGGCCGATGTAGCTCCACGGACCAACGGTTACGTTATCCGCCAGTCTGGCTGATGGGTCTACAATCGCTTGAGGATGGACACCCGACCAGTCATTTGTCGCCATCAAACTTCTCTCTCAGCGGTCAATATGTCGGCCACGCAGACGACTTCACCATCGACCAGTGCCCGGCACTCAAATTTCCAGATTCCGCGCTTGCCAGAGATGAAGGTCGATTCCATACAGAGTCGGTCTCCTGGCACTACGGGGCGCTTGAAACGCACCTTACTGGACCCAGCCAGATATTGTACCACGCCATCCGACGGTTTCCGTTCAACCGTCACAAAACCAAGAACCCCCGAAAGCTGCGCCATAGCTTCTATAATCAGCACTCCGGGCATGATCGGCTTGTGCGGAAAATGGCCCGTAAAGAATGGTTCGTTGAAAGAAATGTTCTTATATCCCTTGATGGATTTACCCTTCTCGATTTCGGTAACCCGATCAACCAGCAAAAACGGGTATCTGTGGGGCAAATATTCCTGAATTTCTTCAATATACATCATCTTTAACGGCCTCAGCCTTCTGATTTCTTTTCCAGTTCTTTAAGCCTTCGCGCCATGGCGTCCAGCTGTCGAAAGCGAACTGCGTTTTTGCGCCACTGGCGATTCTTGTCGGCACTGGTGCCGGAAGAATACACGCCCGGCTCCCGGATATCACCGGTAACCAGAGTCATCCCTGTGAGATGCACCTGGTCGGCAATCTCAAGGTGCCCGGCGACCCCGGACGCGCCGCCAAACACACAATGGCTGCCGATGCGGGTACTGCCTGCAATCCCGACCATGGCCGCCATGGCGCTGTGATCGCCGATGCGTACGTTGTGGGCGATCTGTATCAGGTTATCCAGCTTGACGCCGTTGCCAATCACCGTGTCGTCCAGAGCACCGCGATCAATCGTGGTGTTGGCGCCCACCTCCACATCGTCACCCAGAACAACCTTGCCGATCTGGGCGATTCGGTGCCAGGCGCCCTTTTCATTGGCAAAACCAAAGCCGTCGGACCCGACCACCGCCCCACTAAGGATATGGCAACGCTGCCCCACGATGATGTCGTGAGCCAGGGTTACCCGGGGGCGTAATACGGTCTGACTTCCGATACGGCATCGGGCGCCAACAATGGAGCCGGCTCCGATAATCACATGATCCCCGATCTCCGCTTCCGCTTCGATCACGACCTGGGGACCAACGGCCGCAGTGTCGGAAATCCTTGCAGACGGATCCACCACCGCAGACGGATGAATGCCGGGCTGCTGGCGGGGCGCTGGATCAAACCAGTGACTGAGGCGAGCGTACCCGAGATAGGGATTGTCCAGTAACAGGACATTGGTCGGAGAATCGCCAGCCGCCGCCGGCGACAGGATGACGGCCGAGGCTTGGGTTTCTTTCAGGTATCGACCGTAGGAAGGATTGGCCAGGAAGGAGATCTGCCCTGGCGTAGCCGCCTGCAGCGTGGCAACACCATGAATCTGCGCATCCGGATCCCCCTTGAGCTCCGCCCCCAGTTCGGCAGCAATGTCCCCCAGCCGGTAACAACGTTCTGTCATCACTTACTCCACAAGGTAAGACGGCCTGGCGCCGAATGGCACACCAGGCCGGCGCCGGCCTGATCAGCGGTTCAGCTTGTCCAGCAGCTCGTCCGTCAGGTTCATTTCCGGCTTCACGTAGACCACGGCCTCGCTGGGGAGAATCAGGTCCAGGTCGTGTTCCTCAAGAAGCTCCTGAACGGCGCTATCGACACTCGGGCGGGCATTTTCCAGGAAGGACTGTTTACGACTGGCCACGGTGGAATCCAGGCGCTGCTTGAGGAAGTTGAATTCCTTCACTTTCTCCTGGAATTCGGTGGTCAGTTGGCTACGCTCGGATTCGTTCATCATTGCGCCATCCTTTTCCAGACGGTCCTTCAGGTTTCTCGCCGCCTCCTGGGCCTGGCGCACTTCGGCCTCATCATCAGCGAAATCTCTCTGGAGACTTTCACTGAATGTTTTTGCCTCGTTTGAAGAAAACAGGGCCTGACGAAGATCCACAACACCTATACGGGTCTCGGCCGCTGCCGGGAAAGACACGGCCAGCGCCAGCAGGGCGGCCATTGCTGCAAATCGAAACATGGTATTTCTCCTCTATATCTTTCTTTTTCTACATCGTCCACTGATCAGAAGGTCTGCCCCAGTGAGAACTGGAAGATCTGTGTTTCGTCACCGCTCTTATCGTTCAGTGGCTTGGCCAGACTGAAAGCCAACGGACCAACGGCGGTGATCCACTGGAATCCGACACCCGCTGACACCCGTAATTCGTTCGCAGCAGGTTCAAAATCCCGATCCGGATCAAACACCTGACCGGCATCCACAAAGAACGCCGTGCGCATGGAGCGGCTATCTCCAGCAAACGGAGTCGGGAAGATCAGCTCCAGACTGCCCTCCGTCAAGACGCTACCACCGAACGGGTCCGGGTCTGACAGATCATTGGGGCTGTTTGTCGCCCTCGGCCCGAGGGAATTCGCTTCGAATCCACGGACCGAGCCATAGCCGCCGGCATAGAAATGCTCATAAAACGGCATGACGTCACGGCCACTGTATCCATCACCATACCCCACTTCCGTGCGCGCCCGCACGACCCAGGTCTGGTTTTCGTTCAGGGGCTGGTAGAAGTCGGTTTTGTGGGTGAGCTTATAGAAGGTCAGATCACTCCCGGGAACGGCCACATCACCGGACAGGGAATGACTGTAACCATCGCTGGGCAGCACGCCACGGTTCAGGGTGCTGCGGCGCCAGGAACCAAACAGGAAGTAGTTGTTGAAATTATTCCCTTCCTCGGCAATGAAATCCCGCACTTCCTGGGAAGTAAAGGTACCGCTTTTGACCTTGGACAGAGTGTACCCAACCCCGAAGTTCAGGCGGGTAATGCTGTCGGTCGGATACCCGAAGGTAAGCCGGCCACCGTACTCATCCAGCAGGTAGGAGGAAATATCCTGTTCTTCGAAATCCGTTTCCCGGGCAAATACACTGAAGCCACGGCTAACGCCATCGACCGTGTAGTAGGGATCGGAATAGGAGAAATTGGCACTCTTGATGGAATCACTGACGTTGACGCCAAACGAAACCCGCTTGCCACTGCCGAAGAAATTGTTCTCTGAGACATTCGCGCCCAGAATCACGCCCGACGCCTGGGAGAAACCAACCGATGCAGAGAGGCTACCCGTGGGCTGCTCAGCAACGGAGTAGTTCACATCCACCATGTCATCCGTTCCGGGCACCGGAGTAGTTTCGACATCCACGGTCTGGAAGAAACCCAACCGCTCCAGTTTGGTCTTGGAGTATTCGATTCGATCCGTGGAAGCCACGCCGCCTTCCATCTGGGTCATTTCCTGGCGCAGGACTTCGTCCCGGGTAGACACGTTGCCCTCGAAGTTGACCCGGCGGACATAGGCGCGCTTTCCGGGTTCAACGTAGAATGTGACCGAGGCGGTATTGTCTTCGCCCGGTTCCGGCACCGCATTAACGTTGGCAAAGGCATAGCCCTCGCGACCCAGGCGCCGCGACAGACGCTCGGACACAGCCGTCATCGTCGAGCGGGAGAACACATCCCCTTCCTCGATCGTGATGAGTTCGCGCAACTCTTCCTCATCGACGATCAGCTCGCCCCGAAGCTGGACGTCAGACACCGTGTACTGAGGCCCCTCGTTAAGCGCAATCGCAATGAAGACCTGTTTCTTGTCAGGTGAGATTGATACCTGACTGGACTCCACGTTGAAGTCCAGATAACCACGGTCCAGGTAGAACGATCTCAGGGTCTCCAAGTCACCGCTAAGCCGCTCCCGCGCATACTTGTCGGCATTGGTGATGGAATTCCACCAGCTGCTGGTCCTGAGTTCAAACAGATCCAGCAACTCCTCATCATTGAAGTTTTCGTTGCCAATGATATTCATGTGCTGAATGGCCGCCACATCGCCTTCGTTGATATCGAGCTTGATGGCGACCCGGTTGCGGGGTAACTCTTCGGCGGTTGCCTTCACCCGGGCGTTGTAACGGCCCTGACTGATGTAAGAACGAAGAATCTCAAGCTCAAGGCGTTCCAGCGTGGCACGACGGAAGACCTGCCCCTCTTCAAGACCGGCTCCGGACAATGCATCCAGAAGCATATCCGTTTCAATATTCTTGTTGCCGTCGATTTCAATGGAGGTAATGGAAGGCCGCTCCAGGACCGTCAGGATCAAAACGCCACCGTCCCGGCTTGCCTCAATATCCGTGAACAGACCCGTCCGGAACAGATCTTTGATCGCCCCGGCAAGCTCGGCTTCGTCCACCGGCTCCCCGATGTCGACCGGAAAGGCGGAAAAAACGGTACCTGCGGATACCCGTTGTAATCCCTCTACCTCAATATCGGAAACCGTAAATTCGTCAGCATGCGCTGAACTCATGCCGGTACCGGCAATTGCCAGACCTATGGCTACACCTAGAAGAGAACGTCTCATTCAGTCATTTCGCCTGTTAATGCGCGTAAGGAGCTCGCAATTCTCACAACCGCATCAGGTCGTTGTAAAGAGCAAACACCATTAATGTGAGAATCAATGCCATACCAATTCGTAATCCAAGCGCCTGAGCCTGCTCGGAAAGCGGCTTACGGCGAATCGCCTCGATGGTGTAATAAATGATATGGCCACCATCCAGAACCGGTATCGGCAACAGGTTGAGCACCCCCAGGCTTACGCTCAGGTAAGCCAGGAAGCGGATAAAGTCCTCGAAGCCGGAACTGACACTGGCTTCCGCGACCCGGGCAATCGTAATAGGGCCACTGAGGTTGGTGGGCGACAACAGCCCGGTAACCATCTTCTTGATGGCAACCAGCGTCAACCGGGTATCCGCCCAGGTTTCACTGACCGCATTGGGCACGGCCGCAACAGGCCCGAACCGTACGTCCCGCAGCACTTCGTCCGGCCAGCTTACCTGGGCCACACCGGCGCCCACAAAGCCAATTTTCTCGCCGCTTTCCGTGGTTTTCGATTCCGGCGTTACCTGCAAGTCCAGGTGTTCACCCTGACGCTCAACGGTTACCGCCAGGGTTGAGGCCGGTGAGGCGCGGATGATGTCCACCAGCTCAAACCAGCCCTCAACGGGCTGCCCTTCCACGGCAACCACGCGATCTCCGGGTTGCAAACCAGCAGCTTCGGCGGCACCGCCACTGACTATTTCATCCAGTACAGCGGGAATGGCCGGTCGCCAGGGCTCGATGCCGAACGCCCCCAGGGGATCGGGCCTGCTGTCCTGCAAGCGCCAGCCATCGAGGGATGTGGATAGTTCGCCACGACTGCCATTACGACTGACCACCAGAGCAACGCTGCTGTGCTCCCCGGCTCGCTCCAGCAGCCGCATGTTAATATCTCGCCAGGACGTTACCCTGTGACCATCCACCTCGTGGATTTCCATTCCCTCAACCAGACCCATGCGTTCCGCAACGCTATCCGGCTTCACGTCGCCTACGATGGGAGCCACGGCGGTAAAGCCGACCACGCTCAACAACCAGTACGCGGCTATGGCGAAGAGAAAATTCGCTATCGGTCCGGCGGCTGCGATCGCAATACGCTGTGACGGCGGCTTGGAGGTGAACGCCTGGTCACGCAGCTCCTCGGGAACGGGCCCTTCCCGCTCATCGAGCATTTTGACGTAGCCACCCAACGGAATCGCGGCTATCGCGAATTCAGTGCCATGGCGGTCGTACCAGGAAAACATGGGCTTCCCGAAACCGACGGAGAAGCGAAGCACCTTGACCCCACAGCGTCTGGCCACCCAGAAATGGCCAAACTCATGAAGGGTCACCAGTATGCCCAGCGTTAAAGCCAGTGCAAGAACGGTTTGAACTATGTGCATAGTGCTCTCGATAGTTGGCGATTATCCCGACGGACCGGTCCGGTAGCGATAACTCAGACCGTCAGCAATCGTATCTGTTCCCGGGCGAACCCGCGGGCTTCCGCATCTTTTGCAAAAATGGTATCGAAACTGTCGGCGGACACCACCTCGGTCGCCGTCAGGGTGCGCTCTATAATAACGGGGATATCAGTGAAGCAAAGGTCGCCCGCCAAAAAAGCCGCCACCGCCTCTTCATTAGCGGCATTCAGCACTGCCGGTGCAGTCCCGCCGGACTGAAAGGCCTCCGCAGCCAGGCGCAGACAGGGAAACCGGATCATATCCGGACGCTCGAAATGGAACCGGCCTATGGCAAACAGGTCCAGCGGCGCTACGCCGGCATCAATGCGTTCTGGCCAGGCCAGGCCGTTGGCAATCGGTGTGCGCATATCGGGGCTGCCCAGCTGGGCCAGAACCGATCCATCGGCATATTCAACCATCGAATGGATGATACTTTCCGGGTGGACATGCACTTCAATCCGCGTCGGATCGGTATTGAACAGCCAGCACGCTTCGATCAGCTCCAGCCCCTTGTTCATCAGGGTAGCGGAGTCAACGGAGATTTTCCGCCCCATGGACCAGTTGGGGTGGGCGCAGGCCTGTGACGGAGACACGCTCTTCAGCTCGTCTTCGGAATGCTGCCGAAAGGGCCCGCCGGACGCCGTGAGCAGAATACGCGTGATACCGGCGCCATCGGGATCACGCACCCGGTCCGCTGGCATGCACTGGAAAATCGCGTTGTGCTCACTGTCGATTGGCAGCAACTCAGCACCGGACTCGGCCACCGCGTCCATAAACAGCCGACCGGACATGACCAGGGCTTCCTTGTTGGCCAGCAGAACGCGCTTTCCAGCCCGCACGGCGGAAAGCGTTGGCGGAAGGCCGGCAGCGCCGACAATAGCCGCCATGACCGTATCCACTTCATCCGAACAGGCAACCTGGCACAGTCCCGCCTCTCCGCCAAGGACGATTGTCGGCAGTTCCGAAATGGCATCCGCCAGCCGGCTGGCGGCGGCGTTGTCGGCCATGACGGCATAGGCGGGCCGGAACTCGCGACACAGTATCACCATGTCCTCAACCCGGGTGCTGGCCGTGAGGGCGTGAATCCGGAAGCGGTCCGGGTGGCGACGAATCACATCCAGCGTGCTCCGACCAATCGACCCGGTGGCTCCAAGGATGGTTACATGGCGCATAATTTCACTCACCAGTGGCCAGCCGTCAGCCAGCCAACCTGAGTAATGATCAGGGCAAAAACGGGAATGGCGGCCGTAAGGCTGTCAATCCGGTCCATGATACCACCATGGCCAGGAAGCAGTTGACTGCTGTCCTTTATGCCGCGAAAACGCTTGAGCATACTTTCCAGGAGATCTCCCAACACTGAGACCAGCCCCGTCACCAGACTGGCAATCACCAGCATCAGCGTCTGGTCCATGGGCGCGGAAGCCAGCTGACTCACGATCACCGCGAATACCGCAACCGCCACCAGGCCGCCCCAGACACCCGCCCAGGATTTTCCGGGGCTCACTCGTGGGGCCAACTTGGCCTTGCCGAACGCCCGGCCCGCGAAATAGGCGCCAATATCGGCAACCCAGACAACGCAGAAAACAAACAATATGACCAGCAAGTTGTTGGCAACATCACCGAACTGAAACGATCCTGTCCGCAGATGGTTCAACCCCACCCAGGCCGGAACCAGCACCAGCAGCCCCATCACGGCGCGAACAGGCAACCCGCCCCAGCGCTCGGATCCGGCCGGGTAACTGCGAACCATCAGGAAACAGATGAACCACCAGATAACAGCCAGCCAGAGCACGGCAACAGCGGACACATTGAGCAACCCGTACATAACGGCGGCAGTCACCGCTGCGTAGACCACGCGAGCCAGCTGGGAGGTCATGCCCGACATGTTGGCCCATTCCCAGGCACCGATGGTGATAATGGCACCGGTAAACAGGGCAAAGCCGAGCGGTGGCAGAAAGAAGATGCCGCCAATGGCAATCGGGGCAAGGATAAGCGCAGTTATGATTCTGGTTTTTAGCACAATAGAGTTCGCTGTCTTGTCGTTATTTTTCCGGCTGGCGACTGGCAATCTGGTCATCGGTCTGGCCAAACCGCCGCTGCCGGCCGGCATAGGCCTTCAGCGCCTCCCTCATTTCGTCCTCAAGGAAGTCGGGCCAGTAAACCGGTGAAAAGTACAGCTCGGTGTACGCCAGGTGCCAGAGCATGAAATTGCTGATGCGCTGCTCGCCCGCCGTGCGGATCATCAGGTCCGGCATGGGCAGGTCGCCAATGGAGAGATGTTGCTGAATCAGGCCATCGGTCACATCCGACGGTTCCAGCCCCCCTGCCCGGACCTTTTCCGCAACCTGCCTGGTTGCCTGCGTGATATCCCAGTGACCGCCATAGTTGGCGGCAATGACCAGGGTCATCAGGGTGTTATTGCGGGTCAACGCTTCCGCCTTTTCCATATGTTCCTGCAGCGCAGGACTGAAGGCGGTCCGGTCACCGATGATCCGGAGCCGGATGTTGTTACGATGAAGCTTCTTGACCTCCCGCTCCAATGCAAACAGGAACAGGCGCATCAAGGCAGAGACTTCGTCTTTGGGACGTCGCCAGTTTTCGCTTGAGAAGGCAAACAGGGTCAGCACCTCCACCCCCTCGCGGGCGCAGGTCTCCACGACAGCTTTCACCGCATTCACGCCCGCCTTGTGGCCGGCCACCCCTGTCAGCTGGCGCGCTTTCGCCCAGCGGTTATTACCATCCATGATAATGGCCACATGCCGGGGCCGACTGTCAGCCGACACCGGAATCTCTGCGGATACAGTTTCCGTCATGAAGTCCCCTGCTCAGCCAACGGGTGGACGCCGGCTAATCGTTGTGTCCGAATAAGACCCGACTGAATCAGACAGCCATCAAGTCTTCTTCTTTTCCCTTGAGCATCTTTTCAATGTCGGCGATGTAGCGATCCGTCAGCTTCTGAATCTCTTCCTCGCCCTTACGCTCCTCGTCTTCGTTGATTTCCTTCTCTTTGAGCAGTTCTTTCAACATGGAGTTGGCGTCACGACGAGCGTTACGGATAGAGACCCGACCGTGCTCGGCATCGGCTTTTGCCTGCTTGACCATTTCCTTACGGGTTTCTTCGGTCAGCATCGGCATCGGAACACGAATGATATCGCCGCTGGTGGCAGGGTTCAGCCCCAGATCCGACGTCATGATGGCTTTTTCAATCGTCGGCACGAGGTTCTTTTCCCAGGGCGATACCGTCAGTGTACGGTTGTCTTCGACGTTCACGCTCGCAATCTGCTTCAACGGCGTTTCCTGGCCATAGTAGTTCACCATGACGCTGTCGAGAATGGCAGGATGGGCACGGCCTGTGCGGATTTTGTTGAAGGCTGAGTGGAGAGCATCAACGCTCTTTTTCATTTTCGTCTCAGCTTCGGATTTGATGTCGTTGATCACTAGAGCATCCTCAATTCGTTATTCATGTCAGTCCGTTTTCCGGCCAGCCTGATGCGGGCCGGATCAACCACGTTATTCGATCAGTGTACCTTCTTTTTCGCCGGTCACGATGCGTGTCAGCGCACCCGGGCGATTCATATCGAACACCCGCAGCGGCATACCGTGATCCCGGGCCAGGCAGATCGCAGTCAGATCCATCACGCCCAGCTTCTTGTCCAGCACTTCGTCATAGGTCAGATGGTCGTATTTTTCTGCAGACGAGTCGAGATAGGGGTCCGCCGAATAGACACCATCCACCTTGGTCGCCTTCAGGACCGCATCCGCCTCGATCTCGATACCACGCAGACAGGCAGCGGAATCAGTGGTAAAGAAGGGGTTACCCGTGCCGGCGCAGAAAATCACCACATCACCGTCTTTCAGGTCACGCACTGCGCGACGGCGATCATAGTGCTCAACGATGCCGCTCATGGGAATGGCCGACATGACACGGGTACGGATATTCGAGCGCTCAAGCGCGTCGCGCATAGCCAACCCGTTCATCACGGTTGCCAGCATCCCCATGTGGTCGCCGGTTACCCGATCCATGCCCGCGGCATTCAGGGCAGCGCCACGGAACAGGTTACCGCCACCGATAACCAGGCCTACCTGAACACCAATACCGATCAGGGCGCCGATTTCCAGTGCCATGCGGTCAAGAACTTTGGGATCAATACCGAAATCGTGCTCGCCCATCAGGGCCTCGCCACTGAGCTTGAGCAGAACACGCTTGTATCTGGGCTGGGTTTTCGATGATGTCGGCATGGTGATCCCCTTTTCGTCTGTTGGCTGCTATCTGGCGCGACAAGCTTCGCAGGCTTGTATCTGACATACTCCTCAATAAAAAGGGGTATCTCAGATACAAGCCCGCCACGAGAGCCAGGTCACCCCAGCCAACGTGGCAGACTCAGGTGGCGCTGCAACCACAGGGGGTCGCAGCGCCAAACAGAAGGATCAGGCCTTGCCTGTGCCGGCTGCAGCAGCAACCTCGGCAGCAAAGTCCACTTCTTCCTTCTCAATACCTTCACCAACTTCCAGGCGAACAAAACCGACCAGCTCACCGCCAGCGGACTTGATCAGCTCACCCACGGTCTGGTCAGGGTTCTTGACGAAAGGCTGCTCAACAAGGCTGTTTTCCTTGAGGAACTTCTTGATGCGGCCGCCCATCATCTTCTCGACGATTTCGGCAGGCTTGCCTTCCATATCCGGCTGGGCCTTGATGACGTCTTTTTCTTTCTCGAGCTCTTCGGCAGGCATGTCTTCCGGCTTGCCAACCCGCGGGTTAACAGCGGCAGCGTGCATGGCGATGTCACGGGCAACTTCAGAGTCGCCAGCGGTCAGGGCCACAACGGAAGCGATCTTGTTGTTGCTGTGGACATAGCCACCGACAACCGGACCTTCAACCTTAACGAGGCGACGTACAGTGATGTTCTCACCGATCTTCTGAACCAGCGCTTCACGCTTGGCTTCCAGATCGCCGTCCATCAGTTTGGCTACGTCGGTCTCACCCTTTTCGAAGGCAACGTCCAGAACATCGCTGGCGAAGCTGATGAAGTTGTCATCACGGGCAACGAAGTCGGTCTCGGAGTTGACTTCCAGGATGAAAGCAACGGTGTTGTCGTCAGAAATCTTGATCAGAGATACGCCTTCAGCGGCAGTACGACCCGCCTTTTTGGCGGCTTTCAGGCCAGAAGACTTGCGCAGCTCTTCAATCGCAGTATCAACACTGCCATCAGCTTCTACCAGTGCTTTCTTGCACTCCATCATGCCAAGGCCGGTACGCTCACGCAGCTCTTTAACCATTGCAGCGGTAATTGCAGCCATGTTCAATCCTCTTGTTCCGAATTCGGTGGGAAGGTGTGCCCGGGGTTAATCACGGGCACACCCGACATCTCAAATCTGAAGGGAAAACATTACTCAGCGGCTGGAGCAGCACCTTCAGCATCTTCGCTGACTTCAACAAACTCGTCAGCGCCGGCACCGGCAGACTGGGTCGCATCGATGCAGGTATCGGCAACAGCCTTCACGTAAATCTGGATAGCGCGAATGGCGTCATCGTTGCCCGGGATTACGTAATCAACACCGTCAGGATCGCTGTTGGTATCAACAACACCGATAACAGGAATGCCCAGCTTGTTGGCTTCCTTGATGGCGATGCGCTCGTGGTCCACGTCGATCACGAACAGTGCGTCCGGCAGGCCGCCCATGTCCTTGATACCACCGATGGAACGCTCGAGCTTGTCCATCTCACGGGTACGCTCAAGGGCTTCTTTCTTGGTCAGCTTGTCGAAAGTACCGTCCTGACTCTGGGCTTCCAGGTCACGGTAGCGACGGATCGACTGACGGATGGTCTTGTAGTTGGTCAGCATGCCACCCAACCAGCGGTGGTTTACGAAAGGCTGACCGGCGCGCTCGGCTTCTTCCTTCACGATTTTCGCTGCGGCACGCTTGGTGCCTACGAACAGAACCTTGTTCTTGTTCTCTGCCAGTTGCTGAACGAACTTGAGCGCGTCGTTCATGGCAGGAACAGTCTGTTCCAGGTTGATGATATGAATCTTGTTGCGGGCGCCGAAGATGAACTTCGACATTTTCGGGTTCCAGTAACGGGTCTGGTGACCGAAGTGAGCACCTGCCTTGAGCAGGTCACGCATATTTACCTGAGCCATGATATTTACCTTTTTAGCTTCGGGTTAGTCCTCCACGCGTCCGATTGACCCAACCATTCCCCTTAAAACAGGAGACGGCACCCTGGGACAACGTGTCGACACGTGTGTGAATTTGCCGGATTTGTTTCCAGCGGGCGCGTTTATACCATAAAAACGCACCCTGATGCCATCTATTTCAGCATCCGAACAGCCCGCACCTCGCCATCGAACATGTACGGCAGATAGAGCACATCGCCCGCGGCGCCAATGTCCGCCACGCCCGGGGCCAGCTCGGCGGCGACAGTGCCCTGGCCGTCAGCTGTGATCCGGAACAGGCGACCGTTCATCCAGTCGTTGGCCAGCAGCTGATCCCCTATTCTGGCCACACCATCCAGGTTACCCAGCCTTTCGCCACCGGCCACCCGGGTCAGCGCCTTGTCCTGAAAGCCAATACGCAACAGGCTTCCGGCCTCCTCGGTACTGAAGTCGGCAGCAATCGGCGCTCCCCAGCCTGCGACCAACAAGGAATCTTCATCGGCCAACACGCCGTTGGGATGCATCAGGCGCTCATCCTCAAGCCAAAGGGTCAAGGCCTCACCATCATAGCGATAGATGGCATTCCCCATCATGTCGGACACGTAGACGTCACCATCATCGCTGACGGACACATCGTTAAGGAACTGGGCCTGCGGCGGGAAAAACTGTTCCAGAACCTCGCCGCTGACCAAGTCGATAACCAGGAAACGATCAATATCGGTGACAAACAGCTGTCCTCCCTGAATCCCCATGCCTTTGGGGGCATTCAGTCCGTTGACCCAGTGCTTATCAATAACCTGGCCATCGTTCGACAGTTTGGAGATATAGCCCTGGGCGTTCTTTTCACCAGGCTGGCCATGGATACTGGATACGTAGAGATGCGCGCCATCGGCGTCTGACACCACCGATTCCGGCTGGTCGAATCCGGATTGCACCCACATCACTTCGGGATCCCCCTGCGCCAGGCCGGGTATCGCCAGTGCCAGGGTTAAAACGGGTAGGGTTTTCTTCATCATATAAGCCTCCATTGCTTTCAAGTGCCTCTGAAACCCTAGCGCCAACAATCCGACCTTGATACCAAAAATACATCAGGTATCTTTATTTGATACCCACCATTCCATACCGGTATCAGGTCATGTCAAAAGAACTGTTCACCCGCCTGAAGACCGCGCTCAAGGCCCGCGGGTTAACCTATGCCGACATCGCCGAACGGTTAGACGTGTCGGAAATCACCATCAAGCGCCTGTTTGCAGAGCAGGATTGCAAGCTCAGCCGACTCAACGCCATCTGTCGCGCCGCTGGCCTGCAACTGCATGAACTGGTTGAGGCGACAGGGCAAAACCCTGCGCCTCCCAACCGGCTCAGCGGCGAGCAGTCCCGCGCCTTATCTGCCAATCGCTCGCTGCTTTCGGTATTCCTGTTGCTCCTGAACCGGTATGAGCCAACCCGGATCCAGGCGATCTACCAGCTCACCGATCAAACCCTGTATCAATACCTTAGATCCCTTGAGCAGCTGCAATTGATCCAACTGACCGACAACCGCGACTTGAAGCTGCTGATCGAACCGCCCGTTGACTTCCTGGCGGACAAGAATCTCGACCAGGAGATTCGCAAGATTAATGCGGACTTCCTGAACTGGGTGTTTAACCACCGCCACCGTACCGGCTACCAGTTTGAATCAGTGACCCGTCATATGAGCCGGGCCAGTGCGGAAGAGATACACCGGGACATTTCTGAACTGAATGACAAAATCAAACACCTGGCCCGGAGGGACCATCTGCTCATGCCTGAAATGGAGCTGACCGGCTACAAACTCTCCTGCGCCTTTGGCCTGACGCCCTTCGACCAGCTTTTCTCGGTTCGGGCGCAGGATGTCCCCGAGCTTGTCCCCTCGGTCCAGCATCCCTAGAATAACGGTTTGGTATTGATCAACAGGAAGCCCAATGCAGGTATCAATCAAAACTCCGGAAGAAATCGAGAAGATGCGCGTCGCAGGCCGTCTGGCCGCTGAAGTTCTTGAAATGATCGGGGAGCACATCAAGCCCGGCGTTTCCACCGAAGAACTGGACCGCATCTGTCACGACTATATTGTCAATGTGCAAAAAGCGATTCCGGCCCCTCTGAACTACAAGGGTTTCCCAAAATCTGTTTGCACCTCCGTCAATCACGTTATCTGTCATGGCATCCCCTCAGAGAAAAAGGTGCTGAAGGACGGAGACATCATGAACATTGATGTGACCGTTATAAAGGACGAGTACCACGGTGACACCAGCAAGATGTTTATTGTCGGCAAGCCCAAGCCGGGCACCGAACGGCTGATAAACATTACCCAGGAATGCCTCTATAAAGGCATTGAACTGGTCAAGCCGGGCACTCGACTGGGCGATATCGGCCATGTGATTCAGCAGCACGCGGAGAAGCACCGCTACTCGGTGGTCCGGGATTACTGCGGACACGGCATTGGCAAGGTCTTCCATGAAGACCCCCAGGTCATGCATTACGGCAAGCCCGGTACCGGCATGGAACTGCAGGAAGGCATGACCTTTACCATTGAACCGATGATCAACCAGGGCAAGTATCACACGAAACTGTTGCCGGATGGCTGGACCGTGGTCACCAAGGACCACAAACTGTCGGCCCAGTGGGAACACACCCTCCTGGTCACGGCCGACGGTTGCGACGTTCTGACAAAACGTACGGAAGAGTCTTTCTAGGTGGACCGAAGCGAACTCGAAACCCGCATCAGCAACGATGACTCGCCCGTCGTCGCCGCCCGCGAATTATTGCGGGGGCGGTACAACGCCGATGCGGAGGCGTTCCGCCAGGGGGCGGATGTCAGGGCCCTGGTCCATTCCCGGGCCGACACGGTGGATACCACCCTGCGGCTGATCTGGAACCGCTATCCATTCTCAACTTCCACCGACATCTCCCTGGTTGCGGTTGGCGGCTACGGTCGCGGCGAGCTTCACCCTCACTCAGACGTCGACCTGCTGATACTGACTCGCAACGGCATCCGGAAGGAGTGGCAGGAGGACCTCGGGGCCTTTATTACCCTGCTCTGGGACCTGAAGCTGGACATCGGCCACAGCGTCCGCAGTATCGAGGAGAGCAAAGCCGCTGCCCGGGAAGACATCACCATCCTCACCAACCTGCTGGAAACCCGCACCATCGCGGGCCCCGACGAGCTACGGGAAACCCTGAGCGAGCAGGTCTATGCCGATGATGTCAGCTCTGATCGTGAGTATTTCATTGCCAAACGGGAAGAGCAGCAGCAACGCCACAACAAGTACGGTGACACCGAATACAACCTGGAGCCCAACGTCAAAGGCTCGCCAGGCGCGCTGCGCGACATCCAGACCATTGGCTGGATCACCAAGCGCCATTTCGGACTGCAGAACATCGCCGACCTGACCCGCTTCAGCATCCTGACCGAGGAAGAGCACCAGATCCTTTTCCAGGGTGAGACTTTCCTCTGGCGCCTGCGGTATGGCCTGCAACTGATCGCCGACCGTAACGAAAACCGCCTGCTGTTCGACCATCAGCGAGCCCTGGCGGAAATGCTGGGCTACCAGGACGAGGGCAAGCGACTGGGCGTCGAGCTGATGATGCAGTCGTACTACCGCACCGTGCTGGCCCTGGCGGAGCTGGCCGATGTCATTCTCCAGTACTACGACGAAGCGATTCTTGGCGCCGGCGATGCCGATGACATACAGCCCCTGAACAAACGCTTCCAGATTCGTAACCGATATATCGAAGCGGTGAACAATCAGGTCTTCGCCTACGCGCCCTACTCCATCATGGAGATCTTCGTGCTGATGGCACAGCACCCGGAAATCAAGGGCATACGGGCCACCACCATTCGCTCCCTGCGGGCGCACCGCCACTTGATTGACGATGCCTTCCGCTCGGACCTTGCGGTTACTTCCCTGTTCATGGAATTGCTGAGGACGCCCCACGCGCTGGACCAGACCCTGTCCGCCATGAAGAAATACAACGTGCTGGGCCGCTACCTGCCGGAATTTGGTCAGATCATCGGGCAGATGCAGCACGACCTGTTCCATATCTACACCGTGGATGCCCATACCATGAGGGTCATCCGCAATATGGCTCGGCTGACCAGCCCGGAGGCGCGAACAGAGTACCCGCTGGCCTCCCGGCTGATTCATCGCCTGCCGAAACTGGAAACCCTGTTTATCTCAGGCCTTTATCACGATATTGCAAAGGGCCGGGGCGGCGACCATTCGGAGCTGGGCGCGATTGATGCCGAAGACTTTTGCGCGCGGCATCACCTCAGTGAGCGTGACACCCAACTGGTGTCCTGGCTGGTGGAAAATCACCTGCTGATGTCCATGACCGCACAGCGCAAGGACATTTCCGATCCGGACATTATCCACGCCTTCGCGCAATCGGTTCCCAGCCAGGCGCATCTGGACTATCTGTACGTACTCACGGTTTGCGACATCAGCGCCACCAACCCCAAGCTCTGGAATACCTGGCGCGCCTCACTCTTGCGCCAGCTCTACATCGAAACCAAGCGAGCACTGCGCCGGGGCACAGAAACCCCGGTGGATCGCCAGGAGTGGGTGCGGGCCACACAGTCCGAAGCCCGAGAGATTCTGCATGCCCAGAATATGACTGACGAGCAGATCGACAGCATCTGGGACACCCTGGACGAAGACTATTTCCTCCAGGACTCCACCGTGGATATCGCCTGGCAGACCGCGGCCATCATTCGCCATGGCGACAATCCCGACCCACTGGTGCTGATTCGCGATACCCGTGGCGGACCGACAGACGGCTATTCCCAGATCATCATCTACATGCGGGACCGCGTTGCTCTTTTCGCCGCGACCACGGCTGTGCTGGAACAGCTCAACCTCAACATCGTCGACGCACGGATCAGCTCCAGTGAGAGCCCATACTCCATAAGCTCATACGTGGTACTGGATGAAAAGGGCAAGCCCCTGGGCATTGACCCGGCCCGCAAGAAGCGCGTACGCCAACGGCTTATAGAGGAGCTGGATGATCCCGAGGATTACCCCGACATCATCCATCGCCGTACTCCCCGGCAGCTCAAGCACTTCTCCTTCCCCACGGAAGTCACCTTGTCCAATGACACCATCAATCAGCGCACGGTGATTGAAGTCATCACTCCGGACCGGCCCGGGTTGCTGGCACGGGTAGGCCAGGTTCTGCTTGAGCATCGCGTCAGACTGACCAACGCCAAAATCGCCACCCTGGGGGAGCGCGTGGAAGACGCCTTCTTCGTTACCAACGAGCAGGGCGAGCAAATCAGTGACCCTGCCATCTGTCAGGCCCTGCAGGAAGACCTTCGTACAATGCTGGACGACACTCAATGAATCCCAATCTGGACCGACTACACCCTTACCCGTTTGAGAAGCTGACCAAACTGAAAGCTGGCATTTCCGTGCCCGAGCACCTGGCGCCTATTTCGCTGGGTATTGGCGAGCCCAAACACCCGTCGCCGGCCTTCGTAAAACAGGTCATCGCTGACAATCTAGGCAAGCTGGCCAATTATCCCACCACCAAAGGCACCGACGAACTGCGGCAAGCCATCAGCCGATGGGCAACCCGCCGCTTCGACCTGCAGCCCGGCAGCCTGTCCGCCAGCGACAACATTGTTCCGGTCAATGGCACCCGTGAGGCCATTTTTTCCCTGGTTCAGGCTGTCGTCGATGCCAGCAAACCGGCCACTGTGGTCAGCCCGAACCCGTTCTACCAGGTCTACGAGGGTGCGGCTTTTCTCGCCGGCGCGACGCCCGTCTATCTGCCTTGCGACAGCAGCAACGGCTTTATCCCGGATTTCGACCAGGTACCCGATGACGTCTGGCAGGACTGCCAGGTGCTGTTTCTCTGCTCACCGGGCAATCCCAGTGGCGCCGTGGTGCCCCGCGAAACACTGATCAAAGTGATCGAACTGGCGGACCGCCACGACTTCATCGTTGCCTCGGACGAGTGCTATTCCGAACTCTACCCCGACGAATCCCGGCCGCCGGAAGGCCTGTTGCAAACCTGCGCAGCGATCGGTCGACACGACTTTTCCCGCTGCGTGGTTTTCCACAGCCTGTCCAAGCGCAGCAACCTGCCCGGGTTGCGCTCGGGCTTTGTTGCGGGTGACGCGGAGATCCTGAAAGGCTACCTGAAGTACCGCACCTATCACGGCTGCGCCATGCCCATCCACAATCAGCTGGCCAGCATCGCCGCGTGGCAGGATGAGGATCATGTGCGGGAAAACCGCGCCGCCTACCGTGCGAAGTTCGAAGCCGTGGTGCCCATCCTGCGGGAAGTCATGTCCGTCGATTTTCCGGATGCCGGTTTCTACCTCTGGCCCGAAACCCCGATGGATGACGAAACCTTCGCCAGGGACCTTTCCGCCCAGCAGAACGTTCATGTACTGCCGGGGCGTTACCTGTCCCGCACGGTTGATGGCCGCAACCCCGGCGAAAACCGGGTGCGCATGGCGCTGGTCGCGCCGCTGGAAGAGTGCGTCGAAGCTGCGAAACGCATCGTTGAATTTGTTAAGGCAAACAAGGCATGAAGATTTACGGCATCAAGAACTGCGATACGGTCAAGAAAGCCCGCAAGTGGCTGGATGAACAAGGCGTCTCCTACGATTTTCACGACCTCAAGAAAGACGGGCTGGATGGCACCCTACTCTCACGCCTGGAACAGTCTGTCGGCTGGGAGACCCTGCTGAACCGCCGGGGAACCACCTGGCGCAAACTTCCCGACGAGGTTCGTGATACCATTGATGCCCAATCCGCCCATGACGTCATGCTAGAGAACCCTTCCATCATTAAACGACCGGTGGTCGAGCACGAAGGGAACGTCAGCGTAGGCTTCAATGCCAACGAATGGGCCACCCGTTTTTCCCAAGAATGAACCTGAGACAATAGGAGCAACCACCTGATGAGTTTTGCATTCGGTATCGGTATCGGCACCCAGAACAACCAGGGCGAATGGCTGGAAGTGTTTTATCAGCAGCCGGTGATGACACCCGATAACAGCCTGATAGAGGTGGCGGGCAACTCGCTCGGTTACAAGGGTGGCAATCAGGCACTTCAGGTCACTGGTGACGATCTGAATGCGCTGTCTGAAGCACTGCGTCAGGTGGGGAACACCGATCAGGCGAGCCTGGCTGAAAAGGCCTCAAAAAGCACCCGTCCGGTGGTGGTCACCATCCTGGAAACCGATGACACAGCTTCCAGCACCCCGGAGGTGTACCTGAAGCTGCACCTGATCTCTCACCGCATGGCCAAACCCCACGGCGTGAAACTGGATGGCATCTTTGGCCTGCTGCCCAACCTGGCCTGGACCAACGAAGGCGCGATCGACCTCAACGAACTGTCCGAGCGCCAGCTGAAAGCCCGCCTGGAGGATCGTATCCTCGAAGTGAAATCCGTGGACAAGTTCCCACAGATGACCGACTACGTGGTTCCCAAGGGTGTACGCATCGCCGACACCGCACGGGTTCGCCTGGGCGCCTATGTGGGCGAAGGCACCACCGTCATGCACGAAGGCTTCATCAACTTCAACGCCGGCACCGAAGGCACCAGCATGATCGAAGGCCGCATCTCTGCTGGCGTCATGGTCGGCCAGGGTTCGGATCTCGGTGGCGGCTGTTCCACCATGGGTACCCTGTCCGGTGGTGGCAACATCATTATTTCCGTGGGCGAGAACTGCCTGATCGGCGCTAACTCCGGCATCGGCATTCCGCTGGGTGACCGCTGCAAAGTGGAAGCCGGCCTGTACATCACCGCCGGTACCAAGGTGGCACTGCTGGATGACAACAACGAACTGGTGGAAGTCATCAAGGCCCGTGATCTGGCCAGCAAGCCCGACCTGCTGTTCCGCCGCAACAGCCAGACCGGCGCCGTGGAGTGCAAGTCCAACAAATCCGCGATCGAGCTGAACGAAGAACTGCATGCAAACAACTAATTCCCCAACGCTCGATCTGGCCATCGACCTGATTCGCCGGCGGTCCGTCACACCGGATGACGCCGGCTGCCAGGAACTGATGATGTCACGCCTGGCCGCACTCGGCTTTGAGGGCGAATCACTCCGGTTTGGCGAGACCGATAACCTCTGGGCCCGCAAGGGCTCAGAGGGGCCGGTACTGGCATTCGCCGGTCATACCGATGTGGTCCCTACCGGTCCCGAGAAGAACTGGGCCCACCCACCGTTTGAGCCGGTGATACAGGACGGTTACCTGTACGGACGTGGGGCGGCAGATATGAAAGGCAGCCTGGCGGCGTTCTTGACGGCCTGCGAACGGTTCGTCGCCAATCACCCGGATCATCGCGGCTCTATCGCCCTGCTGATCACCAGTGACGAAGAAGGCCCGGCCCAGGACGGCACCGTCAAGGTGGTGGAAACCCTGGAAGCCAGGAACGAGAAGATCGACTGGTGCCTGATTGGTGAACCGTCCAGCACCCATGAAGTGGGGGATGTCATCAAGAACGGCCGGCGCGGCTCACTGCACGGCTATCTGACCGTTCACGGTGTTCAGGGCCATGTCGCCTATCCGCACCTGGCAGAGAACCCGGTTCATTCCGTTGCGCCGGCACTGGATGCCCTGGCCCGCGAATTCTGGGATAACGGCAATGACTTTTTCCCGCCCACCACCTTCCAGATCACCAAGGTGGAAGCCGGCACCGGCAGCAACATTATTCCCGGTGAATGCCTGGTGCACTTCAATTTCCGCTATTGCACGGAAAACACGGCGGAAAGCCTGGAAGAGCGCGTGGTCGCGGTTCTGGACCGGTTCGGTTTCAAGTATGACCTGCAGTGGCACCTGAGCGGTCGCCCGTTCCTGACGGATCGCGGCGCGCTGGTCTCCGCCAGCCAGAATGCCATTCGCACGGTCACCGGGCGGGAAACGGAGCTCTCCACATCCGGCGGCACCTCCGATGGCCGCTTCATCGCGCCCACCGGCGCGCAAGTGGTTGAGCTTGGCCCGATCAACGCCACCATCCACAAAGTGGACGAGTGCGTGAAAGCCGCTGATCTGGATACCCTGTCGGAAATCTACGAGCAGATCCTGGTCGAACTGCTGGCGTGAGATCAGTAATGCGGGGGCGGGGTTTCCTCGTCCTCCAGCTTGATGTTCGATGGTGAGACTTCTTTCAACTGCTTGTTCAGAAGCCGTTTGGCTTCCCACAGCTCCCGAATATCCATTTCCTGCCTGGCCACCTGATCACTCAGGGTGTTGATCAGGTCATCCTGAAACGCCAGCCGGGTTTCAAGCTCATCCAGTCGTGCTTCCAGATCGTTATATGCCATTGGTCGTGACTGCTCTCCGCAAACCTTGTGATCGATGTATCTGACTGACCACTTGCTTGGTCAGCGCTCCCCGTTATCTGGTATCATGCCGCTTTTGCCCGCCAAGGCCCGTCTTTATTCGGTCACTTTGGCGGTTATCACCGGCCGGATAGACGATTTTACCCGATATCCGGCTCTTTATCGTTAGCGTTAACAAAGTAATGGAGAAATCTCAGTCAATGCGTAATCCAGCCAAAGCGATCCTTGTTGCTCTCCTGATCGCCATTCCGTCACCGTTTATCCTCGGCTTTCTGTTGGTCAGCTTTACTCCGGAAATGTTCCAGATTATGTCGAAATCCGGGTCCAGCGAACTGGCAACCAACACCCCGTTCATCCTTGGCAGCGCCCAGGGCATCGCAGCCTATATCATTGCCGTTGTACTTTTTGGCATTGCCGGCTTCCTGACCGTGGCTTTTGCCGCCAGACAAGGCGCCAAACGCTCCCGCCCTGCTCAGTCCCGTCCGTCCGGCCAGAATTTTGACGATGGCGACGACTTTGACGACACCAGCCCGGAAGGCGATGAGGAAGGCACTGTTAAGTGGTTTAACGTGAAGAAAGGTTTTGGCTTCATCGTTCGCGACAGTGGTGACGAAGTCTTCGTTCACTTCCGTGCCATTCGTGGCCGTGGTCGTCGCGTGCTGCGCCAGGGCCAGCTTGTTCGTTTCAGCGTTGTTGAAGCCGACAAGGGCCTGCAGGCCGATAACGTCTCCATCCTGAGCGACTGATCACGCCGGATGTAGCGAAAAGGGGCAGCCAGACGGCTGCCCCTTTTTTTGTTGGAACCCCTCAGTTCCAGACCACCAGGTGTTCACCCCGGGCATCCAGACGCCACCATTTTTCATCTTCAACCGGTTCGCCCTCTTTCCAGTCACCGGGACTGCAGCGAACTTCCGTATCCATGGCACCCCAGGCACTGCGGGCGAACTCCAGATCAGAATTCCAGGGCAACGAGACACCTTCCAGCACCAGACAGGTATAGCGCTTACCCGAAGCCCCCGGATACAGGCTGATGTTGACGGTCACACCTCCATAAAGAGCCCGGCCCTTGATGGCCTTTGCGTCGACCTGTTGGTCATCCAGTTCAAGCTTGTCCAGGTGACGGTTTAACCACTCCGAAGCCGCCAGAGGCTTCAGGTCACGAACGTATATTTCGAGGTCCTGCACCCGTTGTTTCTCCCCCATCATGATCACAATGGACAACATAGTGAACCGGGCCGGGACGGGCTGCAACCCAACGCTCAAGTTCCTGCTGTAAATCCTCCACCGTCAGGGTGCGCAAGGTGCCAGCAGCCTCCCGCTCATGCCAGGCCACTTCGACGGCCGTTCGTTCAATTTCCAGCTGCGCCAGGCTGGCTTCCAGTTCCTCCAGTGGTTCGTGGCGGGCAATCGCCACCAGGCATTGCCGGCGCAATGTGTCCATCTGGCCGGCCAGCGCCACTGCATCCACCGGACCACGGCTGGCAAACAGGTTAAGCCTGGCCGCGGCCCGCTCCACCCACCGAAGCATGCCGCCGGGAGATCCCACAGCCCGGCTCCGGCACCCGGCCGCAAAGCTCATGACCGGTTCGGAGAGGCGCACATTCCACTGCTTCTCAATGGCTGGCTGATGGGCTGTCAGAATGGATTTTTTCTGCGTATAGCCGGACTCCGCCATGTCGAAAATATCCATGGATCGGCCAAGCCAGTGCTCCAGCTTCGCGACATCGTCAGAAGATTCCCGGACGGACGGCCCCAGCAACAACAGTGGGCCCTGCCAGGACTGCACCAGCTGTGCCGCAAGGCTGTCCCAGCGACCGGCAAGGATGACGGCATCGGCAGGGGATACGTTATCAAGGATAAGCGCTGGCCAATCCCGTTGGGGCACGTTGCTGCCAGGAACCGCGGGATGGTCACTGGCGACCAGTTCCGACTCCCGCCGCAGATCCAGCTCCACATAACCGTTTTCAAGGCACGGCAACAGTGATTTCAACCAGGAGGACTTACCGGCACCGCGATCCCCCCGGAGCCAGATCAGTGCATCGGGGGAAGCCGCGATGGTCACCGCAACCTCTTCTGCCAGGGACAGCCAGCCAAGGTCACTGACCACAACAGGAATATCATCTGGGCTTTCGCTGCCTTCAGCATCTTCAGCCCAGCCCGACAGCGGCCATTCCCCCACCAGTTCCAGAACCGAGACGTACGCTTTCTCCTGGAGCCGCTCTGCGTTGGAGGCCAGGGTCGACAGCAGAACCGGCCAGTCAAGCCAGGGTGCGTCAGATATTTCGCGGGCGGATGAGAGCCAGTACAGGAGTTGGGATGAGAGGCGACCTTCCCCACCAACTTCCGTGACGATGGGTTGTTCACACTGGACGGTTCTTACCAGCTCGTCGAGGTCGACGCCCCGTGCTCTCAGGAAACCGGACACCGCCGGCTCCCCTTCAACCAGCGCCAGAAGAAAATCCTCAACAGTGATCGCAAAACCACCGCGATGGGTAACACTGTCCCGCGCCCGTTGCAGGGCGGTTTGACACAAGGGGCTCAGGCATCCCTGCCAGTCTTCCATTCAGCATCTCCTTTGCTTGAGGCCGCCCATCCCGGACAGCCAGATTCATAAATCGGTTCAATCAAACGCGGTTATAGGTGTCCTCGAGGCGAACAATGTCATCCTCACCCAGATAACTCCCGGTCTGGACTTCGATCAGCTCCAGCGGAATCACACCGGGATTGGTCAGCCTGTGGGTGACACCCAGGGGAATATAGGTGGACTGGTCTTCAGTCAGCAACAGGGTTTCTTCCCCACGATTCACCGTGGCGGTGCCCTTGACCACGACCCAGTGCTCGGCCCGGTGATGGTGCTTCTGGAGCGAGAGAGACGCACCGGGATTCACCGTAATCCGCTTGACCTGAAAGCGCTCGCCCATGGCGATCCCTTCATAGGTGCCCCAGGGCCGGTGCACTTTCTTGTGAAAACGGTGCTCAAGGCGGCCCTGGGCCTTCACTTGCGCCACCAGCTTTTTGACATCCTGAACGCGATTGCGATCGGCCACCAGAACAACGTCATCGGTTTCCACGATGACATGATCACTGACCCCCAGCGCCGCAATCAGCCGGCCTTCGGAATGGATATAGGAGCCGGAGACATCCTCGGTAATCACATCGCCGCGACACACGTTGCCCTGACTGTCCTGCGGCTGGATTTCCCAGAGTGCAGACCAGGAGCCAACATCCGACCAGCCGGCATCCAGAGGGACAACCACGGCGTCGTCGGTTTTTTCCATCACGGCATAATCAATGGAATCATCCGGGCAACTCTCGAAGGCTGCCTTACCGACGCGAGTGAAATCCATATCGATCTGTTTTTGCTGCCAGGCTTCGCGACAGGCCTTCAGCATCTCGGGCTTGTGGGTTCCGAGCTCCTGCAGGTACCGGTCCGCCCTGAACAAGAACATGCCACTGTTCCAGAAGTAATCGCCTTCGGCGAGGTAACGCTCGGCTGTTGCCTCGTCCGGCTTCTCAACGAAGGTGGCAACGTCCTGATAACCATTCTTCCGTGCGCCAGCTTTGATGTAACCATAGCCGGTGTGCGGTGAGGCAGGAACGACACCAAAAGTCACCAGCTTGCCGGAACGGGCAGCATCGGCGCCTTTCTGCACCGCTTCACGAAACGCCGTGAGATTTTTCAGCACGTGATCGGAGGGCATCACCAGAAGCAATTCTTCCGGATTGTCCTCAGCGGCGGCCAGGGCTGCCAACGCAATCGCAGGCGCTGTGTTGCGGCCTACCGGCTCAAGAATGATGCCTGCGGTGCGATCAGCCGCCTGGGCATGGAGCTGGGCAGCCACCACAAAACGGTGGTCTTCATTGGTGATGGCCATCACCCGGGCGCTGTTATCCAGCGTCAGCCCCCGCTCAATGGTT
Organism: Marinobacter alkalisoli; assembly: GCF_045449855.1. NCBI lineage: Bacteria > Pseudomonadati > Pseudomonadota > Gammaproteobacteria > Pseudomonadales > Marinobacteraceae > Marinobacter > Marinobacter alkalisoli. The sequence goes on from NZ_JBJJLC010000031.1 coordinate 140,371, forward strand.
TCCGCCAGCAGGGAATCATCAGACACAACCGGCAAAAACTGCTTGGGGTACGCTTCACGGGAAAGCGGCCAGAGCCGGGTTCCTGAGCCACCGGAAAGAATCACTGCAAGCATGTGTCATCCTTGGTTGAACGTTTCGCGAATTCTAGCGTAAAGCCGCCTGGTTTCCCATTGCCGCCTCGTCATCTCTGCTGACCTGCCGCCCCTACCATGTCCCGGTATTTTCCATGCTGGCCCAGGGTTCCCTGGGTTCCAACGCTTCACCTTGCTGCAGCAATTCAATGGAAATGCCATCCGGCGAACGCACAAACGCCATGTGTCCGTCCCGGGGTGGCCGATTAATGGTGACGCCATTGGCTTGCAGGTGCTCACACAGGGCATAGATATCGTCCACCCGATAGGCAAGATGACCGAAATTGCGACCGCCACTGTATTCCTCGGGATCCCAGTTGTAAGTCAGCTCAATCATCGGAGCCTTGTCCTCCCCTGCGCGGGATTCGTCTTCAGGCGCAGCCAGGAAGACCAGGGTAAAACGCCCCTTATCACTGCTCTTGCGGTTCATTTCCTTCAAACCGAGCAGGTCACAGAAAAAATGCAGCGATTCGTCGAGATTGCTGACGCGAATCATAGTATGGAGATATTGCATGGTGGTTCTCCTGATTAAATTCACTTGAGCGTAAGTGCTGTTACGCCTACCCTTCATACTCGGATATAGGGAAGTTATCCGCTGTTGTACATTAACCACAACCTATGAATCCAGGGAAAGGAGCAGACATTATGTCCGACCAACCCATTACCTCCATCATGATTATCGCCTCAACCGCCCGCATGAAATACGCCGGGTCCAACATGTACGCAGAGATCATGATTCCGGGTGTTGCAGCCACAGAAGCCGCCCTGCCTGGCAATAAGGGCGAGACCAGAGTGTTCACCATCGGTGCCAGCGGCACCAAAAAAGCCAGCGAAATATCCCCGGCGGATATTTCCATCAGCACCGAGCCACCCAACGAGGGTAATGCCTGGCTCCCCTCGGCCCTCTACGTTCTCGGCAAGGGGGACTCCAGCGATTACCAGGTGATCTGTGCCATTCCGGAGTGGCCGGAGCAGGTGTGGCTGAGCCAGGATCCGAACGACCACTACCTCCCCGACGCCGTCCCGGCCATAAGCCTGGATCTGGTGCTGAAAGCCCTCAACCCGGCCTGACCTCACAGCTGTTCCGTCGTCAGGATTAGCGTATGCTTTGGGGATGACTGCTTCTGCACCATCCCCGATGATCTTCAAAACGCCTGCGGTACGCCATCTGGCCTGGATGATGGCGGCACCGCAGTTACTATTCGATGAGCGTGTGTTTTGCCCGGCACACTACGCGACTGCCGAAGCCTTTCAGCGGCTACGGGAATGGGATCAGAGCCCGTCAAACGGACCGGAAATACTGTCCGAACACCCCAACCCCAGACTGGGATATCACTTCGAAAGACTGTACGAATGCCTGCTGACCGACCTGCTGGGCTGGACGGTGCTGCTGAAGAACCAACAAATACGGCGAGAAAACCGAACCATCGGTGAGCTGGATTTTGTCGTACATAACCCCCACGACCGCCGTACCGAACACCATGAAATTGCGGTGAAATACTACTTGGGTTATCCATCCGCCAACGGGCAGAACCGCTGGTACGGTCCCAACGCCAGGGACCGGCTGGATCTGAAAACCGACCATTTGCTGCACCGCCAGAGCCAACTCACCAGTCGACCGGAAACCATACGGGTGTTGAACGATCATGGCATCAAGGGGCCACTCACCACTCGCATCTTTATGCCCGGCTATCTGTTCTACTCCGGCACTACCCGCATACAGGCGCCAGATACCGTGCCGGAAAACCATCACCGGGGCCGCTGGATGTATCTGAGTGAGGTGCAATCCGACGCCACCGAGCACTGGGTTCCGCTGAACAAACCACATTGGCTTGGGCCCTGGCTGCAACAGGAAGCGCCTGTCGCGTCCCACGTACAACAGGCGCTGAATACCGTCTCCGCCAACAGGATGCCGCGCCTGTTTGCAGAACTGGAACACTGCGAACAGGACGGTGACTGGCAGGAAACCTCTCGCATATTTGTGGTGCCAGACGCCTGGCCAGCACCCGGCGCCCTGATTCAGTAACCGGTTTGTGGCAGAATATTCCACGCCAACTAAACGACGATGGATACACATCATGGACGATCACAGCCAGTTCCGGCTACTTTCAGAGCGACGATTTCTGCCGTTCTTCCTGACACAGTTCTCCGGGGCGTTTAACGACAATCTGTTCCGCAACATCCTGCTGTTGCTGATCACCTACACCGCCGGTGGCCTGCTGGGCCTGCCCATTGATGTGGTGGTGAATGTCGCGGCCTTCCTGTTTATCCTGCCCTTTTTCCTGTTTTCCGGCATCGCCGGTCAACTGGCGGACAAATACGAAAAATCCCGGGTGATTCGCTGGGTAAAACTCGCGGAAATCGCCATCATGGCACTGGCTGCCGCCGGGCTCTGGCACGGTTGGTACGAATCGCTCCTGCTGCTGTTGTTCCTGATGGGCGTGCAATCCACATTCTTCGGCCCGGTGAAGTACGCCATCCTGCCCCAGGTGCTAAAGGACGATGAACTGGTGGGCGGCAACGCGCTGGTGGAAATGGGAACCTTCGTGGCCATTCTGGTGGGCACGCTGGCTGCGGGCCTGTTAATGGGCAGCAATCAGCCGGAGAAACTCGCCGCCATCGGGTTGGTGGTTCTGGCGGTAGTCGGCTACCTGGCGGCGCGACAGGTACCGGTTACCGGTGCAACCAATCCCGGAATGACCATTCACCTTCGCCCCCTGCGGGAAACCTGGAACCTGATGCGCCTGGCCGCGGAAAACCACTCGGTGTTGCTTTGCATCATGGCGATCTCCTGGTTCTGGTTCCTGGGCGCCGCTTACCTGACCCAGTTCCCCAGCTTTGCACAGACCGACCTGATGGGCGACGAGACCGTCGTCACCCTGCTGCTGGCGATTTTCACCATTGGCATTGCACTGGGTTCAGTGGCCTGTGAGCGGCTTTCCGGCCATCGGATCGAACTCGGCATCGTGCCCATCGGCTCCCTCGGCATCAGCCTCTTCGGCCTTGACCTCTACTTCAACATGCCCGCCAACCCGGTGCCGACCGACTGGTGGATGATGATCAGCGACAGCCAGCACAGGCAGGTGGCCATTGACCTGCTGGGCATCGGCTTCTTTGGCGGCCTGTTTATCGTGCCGCTTTACGCCTTCGTGCAGCGGGAAACCCCGGAGGCCCGGCGGGCCCGCGTGATTGCAGCGCTGAACGTATTCAACGCCCTGTTCATGGTGGTCAGCGCCATTATGGGCATCCTGATGCTGGGCGTTATCGGCCTCAGTATTCCCGAATTCTTCCTGGTGCTATCCATCATGAACCTGGTGGTAGCGGGATTCGTGTACCAGCAGGTGCCGGAATTCGCGCTCCGGTTTATTGTCTGGGTGCTCTCCCATACCATCTATCGGGTTCGCCACGAAGGCCTGCACCGCATTCCCGAGGAGGGCCCGGTGCTGCTGGTCTGCAACCACGTCACCTACATGGACGCGCTGGTCATCGCTGGTGCGGTAAGGCGACCAGTCCGGTTCGTGATGGACTACCAGATCTTCAAAACGCCGATACTGGGTGCCATTTTCAGGCTCGCCAAAACCATTCCCATTGGCTCCCGCAACCGGGTGCCGGAGATCTATGACGCCGCTTTCGAGCGCATTGACGAAGAGCTGGACGCCGGAAACGTGGTTTGCATCTTCCCCGAGGGACGACTGACCTCCGATGGCGAGGTAGCCACCTTCCGCAGCGGAGTCGATATTATCCTGGAGCGCAGGCCCGTACCTGTTGTGCCCATGGCGCTGCGGGGGTTGTGGGGGAGCTTCTTCAGCCACTGCGGCGGACCGGCCCTGAGACACTTCCCCAGGCGGTTCTGGTCGCGGATTGAATTGCTGGCCGGCGAGCCCATACCGGCAGAACAGGCAAGCGCTGAACGACTGGAGGAAACAGTGAAAGATCTGAAGGGAAACAGCCGTAATACACTGGCCCATGCAACACGGTTGTAAAGAGCAGGCCCCATGCTACTCTTTGGATATAACGAATTGACGTTCTCTCTTCACGGTGGTGCCCCGCACGCAGGACGGTATTGTCCGGCCAGCACCGTCATGCCTGGATGGAAAGATGCATCTGCAAGGACAGCTCAGCCGCAACCGGTTCGTGAATCGACTCCGCAACCTGCTTTTGGGTGGGGTGCTACTCTGCACCCTGGCGCCGAACCTGAAAGCCGACGAGCCCGACCCGGGCGTGCGACTCACTAACGGACACTGGCCCCCATACATGGAAAGTACCCCTCCCCACTTCGGGGTAATTTCACACATCGTGACCCTGGCCTTTGCCAAACACGACACGCCGGTGACCTACGGCTTCTTCCCCTGGTCCCGGGCCCGCATGCTGGCCCAAAAAGGCGTGTGGGACGGCTCGGTAGCCTGGACCTGCCGCCCGGAAATGCTCAAGCAATTCCACTTCAGCGACCCCATCGTGGCTCACAACTATGCCCTGTTCCACCGCACAAGCATGGACTTTGACTGGGACAACGTAAAAGACCTGGAAAGCTATCGCATAGGCCTGACACAAGACTACAACTACGGTGAAAAATTCGAGGAAGCGGTGGCCGCCGGCACCATCAGTGCGGATGTAACCACCTCAGACCAGGCCAACCTCCGCAAACTGGCCGCTGGACGAATCGACCTGTTCCCCATGGAACCGGCCGTGGGCATGGGTATGCTCAAGAAATTGAACCTGAGCGACAAAATCACCTTCCACACCACCCCGCTGCAGTCGGACTACCTTTACCTGATCCTGTCCCGGCGGGCGCCTGACAGTGAGCGGTACCTGGAGGAGTTTAACGAAGGGTTGAACGAGTTGCGGGACTCCGGCCGGCTTGAAGAGTTGATTACTACCTCGCTGCCGGATTTGCCGGCTCGGTATTTGGTGGTGGAGGATGGGGATTCGCGGTGTGGGGAGTGAGGGGAGCTAAAATTTGTTACAAACCAAATAAATGCATCACAATTCCCGCTACGTGATATCGTGTCTATCTGCCTTTTACTACCTGAAATCTGGACTGCATCGTCTCACTCCAAAACAGCCTTACCGTATTGTCTGGGTATATATGGACATGGAGATACAGATCATCGCCAGCACGCTCTGGGACGGAAATTTCCTTCCCCCTATTCTCTCCTCGAACCCCAGAATCATACTGATTTTGCGTCACACTTAGTCGCCACTGAACCTCCACCCTTTCTTCTTTCAACGCCGCGCAGCATATAACGCCGCTTCCTGTTGCATACCCATTAAACGCAGCCGCATTTCCAATCCAGACATCATCTACAATCGCCTCTGAAATCGGTCGCTCTGTATGGTTGTGCAATATGAAAGCGGCATCTTTCGTCGCAAATGAATGATCCCAGACAATAAAGCCAATACATACGAGCACGAGACTTACCTGTAACCATACCGGCAAAGGGTCCAGAATCTTATTCATCAACCAGCGACCAATCATATACTTCCTCCCCTACCAGCCCGTTGAGAAACTCAGCTCATAACTCCCGCAAACACGTCGTAGGGCAAACGCCCACATTTGGCCTGCAGCTTCTGACGAACTTTCTCACTCAGACTGCAGTCGCCTCGATGTTGACCATCAAGCGGGGCGACCCTACACAACACTCGCGGTCTCAGGCCTTTGCTGGCGATAAGTGGGCATGTCTAAACTGCCCAGTTTCGGGGTCAGCCTGCACTGTCGGCGACCCCAGGGGTATTGCCGTTGACTCCTCAATAGCTCCGCACCTTCACCTTTTTGCCAGGTTTCCAGATCCAGGTCCCGCCAGTAGCGGGGGTTGCGGCCTGTCTGCTGATCATGCTCGGCGGTTACCGGGTCCAGGTGGCGAAAGGGCTCCAGCCGGGGCATGTCCGGCAAGGGCTGGGTGACGTCCATGTAGCGTTGCAGCATGTCCCACAGGGCCAGCACCTCGGTTTTTTCCGCTTCGACGTTGCTCAGGGACGTGTCATTGAACTGCTTCTGCGTGTAACGATGCACGAACATCAGCCGATAGAAGATACCGCCCTGCTGCACCACTCGCTCTACGTAGGCGTCGAACTCCACAAACGGCGCTTCGAAGTTACGACCTTTGCCCAAGGCAAACTTTACCTGCCCGGTGACCCGGTTGAACTCGCTGCAGCCGTCTTCCAAGGTTTCGTCTAACTTCTTTTCCAGAGTTTTCTCGAAAGGCTTGAGAATCAATCCAACGCCATTAATCATGAGCCAATTGGTGGTGGGGGGGATGATCCAAAATGAAAAGAATATCCATGCTGAACCCAAAATTAGAAGTAGTACAACCACAGCTATCGCCGGCAATATAGGTATCAGGAAAGTCCCGATACTCCAACTGATAAGCACTAAACCACCAATAAGCACCAACAACGCCCAAATGAATGGAATAATCAGTATTAACGCCTTTAATCCAAGCTTCTCATTAAGAAAGCGAAGCCGCTGGTGGTCCCACCACCAGTTGTCCTTATAGAACTCCGGGTCATCCCGTTCACTGCACTGGACCGTATCAATATCCTCCACGGTTCGGTGGTACGGGTTAAGGTTAACGTAGGCGCCATATGGCTGAAGCTCGTCCCCAACACGCTCCCGTTTGGCCCGGGTTTCGGGTAGCTCCACCGTCTGATCAGACCGATAGGCGGTCGAAGCATATTTTTGTGTCTCCATCGGTATGGTCATACAGAAACTTCCTTAACGGACCAATAGGGTGCTAATGGCTCGGAATGCGGGTTAAAAATACTACGAGGTTTATCCGGTGTGCCTCCATGGCCACAATGCTGGGCTATCCCCGTGGACTTCGAAAAGCAGTATCTTATTAAGCTGTCAGATGGCCAGCAAACCGAGGACTTGCCAATTTAATAATCAGATTTAGTTGATTCGCTCCAGAAAAATTTCACAGTATCGTCAGTAAAAATATGCACATGAAGATAAAGCTCATCATTTGGTCTTTCAGGAATTTCCACCAACAATCTCTTGCTTTTCTTTCTTAGGCCGGCATCATATTGTGATTGGGTCACACTTACGGTCCAAGTTAACTCGACTTCCTCAGAGTCAAGCTTTCCGCAACAAATTGCACCACCTCTGGCTCCCGGTCCATTTCCATCGTGAGCTGCAGCCCCACCTATCCATTTACCGTTCAAATTTACATCGTGGATAGGGCGATCCACATGGTTATGGAATACAAAAGCAGCGTCCTTAGCTGAAAACGTATAGTTCCACGCAACCGGACTAAAAATTGCTAATAAAAGCATCACTTGCAGCCAAACAGGTAACGGGTCAAGAACTTTATTTACTAACCATCGACCAATCATATACTTCCCTGCTCTACAACCCCGTTGATCAACTCAAGGTTTCTACATATAGCTGCGCATTCTGTAAGCTCCGCAATTTCGGCAATCCAACTTTCTGGAGGAGTTGATTACCACCTCGCTGTCGCATTTTCCTGTTCGGTGTTTGGTAGCGGAGGATGTGGATTCTCGGCGTGAGGAACAGCAATATCTAGGATATTTTTCCAAATACAGATAAAGCGCTTACGCCAAGCTCTTAAAACTAGTCTAAAATATAACATCCCTCATCATCTGTCCTCACATCCATGAAGCCCATGTGTGGAAATAAGCTCACCTTCAGATAGTATGTAAGCGCACCACTCAATGCCGCCAGAAGTACTCCAACTATTGATATGACTGGAACAGTATTGAATCCATAAATATAATTACCCGCAACAACCATGCAGAACATCAAGTATGCCGCATATCCAGTAAAAGCCATTCGCAGCAACCCCACAAAATAGATGACTGACAATACCGATACAACCACGATCCCGTGTAATGCAAACTCTGCATCCAACGGCGCCAATACAGTGTGAATCGTCCAGATAGCAAAGACGGATTGTGCAAAAAACACACATAGAAGGATGCGGTTCACTATCAGAGAAAACCCGGAGTCAGGGTGGGCTCGAAATGTCGCTATCTGTTTGGCCAGCCTCATTTCATTTCCAGCATCCGCTTTCAACTTTTCAAATATTTCCTGGCGGCTGCAGCCCTGTTCAAGCAAGCCTTTGATATGCTTTCGCATGGTTCGATTCTCCTTATCGATCTTGATATCCTATTTTATGTCCTTCTATTCAGCGCGCCCGCTACTGCTATTCTCCAGTTCGAGAACCTTGCTATTTTGACCAGACACAAAAACCGACGATATTAATATAAACGGAATGGCCACGTAGTAGGTGGGGAAACCGGCATCACCAAACACATTAATCAAAGCCACGATAGCGACAATAGCGGCTCCGATGGTTAACGTCAGTACTGATACCTTGGCCTGACGCTCTGAAGCGGGATCAGTCCTGATTTTTACCATCGTTCCGCATTCAACACAGGGGATGGGTTCCGATCTTCCAAGCTTCTCCAGCGCCTTTTCAGACAGTTGGTTTGAGCCGTTACAGGAGATACAGATTGCTTCTACAGTGTTACTCATGAACTCTTCCTTGACGAATTTTAGTAATCCTTCACCAGCCCCTCCGGGACCGAGGGGCTACGATTGTTATGTCTTGCAGTGATCAGCGATTCGAGGGACTCAGGCAGAAAGGGAAGCTTTGTCCTCTTCCTCGGCATACACTTCCGCAAACACGTCGTAGGGCAAACGCCCACGATTGGCCTGCTGCTTCTCACGAACCTTCTGGCTCAGGCGCTTGAAGGTGTCGCTGGGCTTGGTCCACTCCGATTCCGGCAGCGGTTCGGACCAGCGAAGTACCGCTTCCGGCGTGGCACGACGGTTGAGGCGCTGCATCTTGCGCACCTCCCACTCGGTCAGGTGGTTGGGCAGGGTCCAGAGGGTGAGCAGGTGGTAGCAATACCAGAAGAACGGATAACTCCAGCCTACTTCCCCTTCCCGACGGCGCCGGCGCATGCGCTCCCGGGCATTGTAGAAGGTATGCACGCCCTCCCAGGGCGGGTCGCCGGGCTTTTGCAGGTCCAGCGGGTCCTGGATCTCCTCCAGGGCCTTGACCTCGTATTCCATGTAAGCCCGCAGCGCCTCCCAGGTGCTGATGGCCAGCGGCAGGCCGCCGCTCATCAGCTCCAGGCTGGTGCCCTTGCCCGTGTTTGGGTCAACACCGCCGAACCCGAAGCCGTACTGGCGCTGAACCCCGTACTGGGTTGCCCCCTGAGCCTGGACCACCCAGGCCTGGATCTCTTCCCAGGGCACGAACACCGGGGTGTCGGAATCCGAGGGCACCAGGCACACTTCCCGCCGCTGACGATTGAAGCGGGTGGGGACCACGCCCCGGAGTTTGAAGTAGGCTTCAGCGCGGGGGATCAGAGCCAGGAACAAGCCGACCAAGGCGATCCCTCCTCCTAATTTTAAGCCTTCTATAGAAAACAAAATGTAAGCATCAATCGCGTCCTGAACACCATTCCCCCAGATAAAACCCGCAGCAAACATCAACATTGGCAAGACCATACTCATTAGAAGCAACATCACCATTGGCCCGCCAATGGTTACCTGCCAACTGAACACATTCGGCGTGAAGGCGCCCAACTCCAGGTATTCATCGCGTACTTCCGCGACGATTTGGCTGTGATCAACAGGCGGTAACCCCGTGGGTAGCGGCAGAGGGGACAAGTACGTCACAGTTCCGCTGGGGAATGTGTCGCTTCGCCCGGCCCTGGGGCTTTTGGAATTTGTTTCGTCTTTCCTTTAACGGCCTCCAGCGATGCGTAGGGCCAATCCAGTTCCCACCAGATGGCCTGCTCCTTTGGCGGTTCCTGCACCGGCAGCAGCGGGAACTCGCTGTCTGGCTTGATTCGCAGCATGTAGACACTTCCCGTGTATTGTTCATCGGGTTCCAGGGTTTCAATCTTGACCATCAGCGCCAATTCGCTGGTGACAATACCATGCCTGGTTTTCTCGTGGGGCGGCCCAACACAACACTGGCAGTCTCATGACCTGCCCCCTGTACCCACAAAGAACACACAAGCTCAGATCGGCCAAGCGCCAGCTGGTCGACGTTGCCGGTAATCCTTCATCGAAATCTTGCCCAGTTGCGGAGTAAGCTTGCAGGTTCGGCTCCCCCAGGGAAACGTGCTCTGTCGGTGGTGGACTTCCGTCCAGCCCTCGCCGTCTTTCCAAGATTCCAGGTCCAGATCCCGCCAGTACCTCGGGTTCCGGCTCGTCTTCTTATCGTGTTCAGCCGTAATCGGGTCCAGATAGCGAAAAGGTTCCAAGCGAGGGGTATCCGGCAGTGGCTGGGTCACATCCATGTAGCGCTGCAACATATCCCATAGCGCCAGCACCTCGGACTTTTCCGCTTCAATCGTACTGAAACCGGTTTTGTTAAAGGTTTTTTGGGTGTAGCGGTGCACCAGCATCAGGCGGTAGAAGATACCGCCATGCTGGACCACCCGCTCCACATAGGCGTCGAATTCCACAAAGGGCGCCTCGAAAAACTGCCCCCGCCCCAAGGCAATGCGAATCTGGCCAGTGACGCGGTTGAATTCACTACAGCCGTCTTCGAGGGTGTCGTCCAGTTTCTTATTGATGTTTTTTTCAAAAGGCTTGAGGATGAAACCGATACCTGTACTCATGATCCAATTCGTTGTGTATGGAGTGACCCATATTGCAACTGCATACCAAGCGAACGCCAATATAAGAGCAACGGTTCCGACCAACACGCCAGGAAGCGCTCGAATCGCATCCACTTCAGAGAAACCCCAAACCATCAGTGCAGGGCCTCCGAGCCAAAGTGTAAGCACCCAAGTAAACGGAATAATCAGTATTAGAAACTTGAGCCCCAATTTCCCGTTTAAGAATCGAATCCGCTGGTGGTCCCACCACCAATCTTTATTTTTGAACTCAGGATCCGTTTTTTCGTTTTCCTGAAGAGCCTCAATGTCTTGCACCGTACCATGGTAGGGAATGACACCCGCGTATGTGCCTATCGGCTGAAGCTCCTCCCCGATCCGCGTGCGATTTCTTGGACTCTCAGGCAATGGCCCAATGGCCGCTCCTATAAAGGCTGCATTCGCGATTTCGGCTGCTCTCCGTGCGTTATTCATGCAGTGACCTCAGTAAAATACCAGTATGGTGACTTGGGCTGAGCGTATGGGTTCAAGAACGCCTTCTCTTTGGGCGGTGGGTTACTGTGGAGGGACACATTGAATGGTTCGAAATTCTCTTGCACAGGAGCCGGAAATACTATCGGCCCTAGTTCTGTGTCCAGAGTGGCTTGTATCCCAACTCTAACTCTGGTTTCCACCGATTCGTTATAAAACAAGCTTCGGTATTCGCTGTCCTGCAACTCACGTTTCACAAGGAACCGAACAGCTGACTGGTGGGGTAAGGATTGTCGGGCGGTAATTTTGGTGAGCGGGGTAGTTTTGACCAACTGGGTACTACTCACAGGTGCTACCGAGCCAGGAGCAGTTAAGCTCGAGCTCGAAGACTGATAGGCCACTTCCTGAACAACCAGATTAAACGCCCTGGAAGGTAGATCCGCCCTGCACTCTTGCCCTTGGAAAAGCCGCATGCGGCTGACCAGGGGAAGCTGCACTGTGATCACGTAATCGTCCGGTTCCGCCGCATAATCCGGATGAGACAGCGCCGGGTCAGGGTCAACATCAGCGTACTTGCTCGCAGTGACCTGAATCGGCGAAAGCAGGGAAAGAAGCTGGCTATAATAAGCATGGTCGTTTTGCCCAGCCAATGAACCATCGGGATGAGTCCCCCAAGGGCCACGCTTCAGGAGTTGCTCAAACGAATCGTCAGTGGCTGCCCCTGCATACAAACTGCCGCCCACTACCATGGCCATGCCGAGAATAGCCCAGCCCCAGCCGGGAATGGCAAGCAGGGGGCCCATAAGAGGCTGAGCCAGGAAAATCAAACCACCCGCTACCGCAATTGCATGGCCGGTTGCAGCGTCAAAATCTTTGTTAGATAAACTAAGGCGCATTTCCCAAGAACTGAAGGCAACGTTAATAGCCCCTGCCGCGAAACTAGCCAAGCCAACAGTGCGGACCAAAGTGCTAGCCTTCAGAGCATTTAATCTATTGCCAATGACAACCCAATTCTTCATATCGAACAGCGGCCGCGCAGCAACTTTGTACAGACCTGATTGTTGAGTAGCGCCCCCCCCAAGTACTACGCTCAGCTTGAAAGATGCAGCCATCAAGTCTAATCCTGCCCCAAGCAGCGCCTTTGAACCCGCAAACACTACGTTTCCCTTTTCTGAGTTCCAGGCATTGACAAAGTTATTCCACTCGAGAAAAACGTTAAACGCCGCCAATACCACCAACCCACGGGACACCGCAGGTCCATCCACGACTTTACCAACCCGCTTGGCAAAATCCACCTTCAACAACCCCAGCTTCCGGGCCTCCGGATGATCGGCGGGAGCGGAGAATACCATGGTCGCGCCAGCAACCTTATTAACAGCTTCCTCAACAGCATTGGCGGCACGGGCCGGGCTGCTTGATGCCACCAGATCATCCGAGTCATCAAGCAAATCGGCATAGAGGTAGTCCTTCTTTCGGGTCAAAATGCCTTTGGACCGATCAAAGTCTGTCAACCCCCGGTTGAGGCCATTGCCGAGCATACCAATAATCGATCCTCTAGTGACGGCACCCGCCCTGTCCATCACATCGATTCCTCTCAGTTCAGGACTAGTCAGTACAATATTTGAAGACGCGGCCTGCATGATTCGCTGAATCTCGACCTGCTGTATCACACCCTCCTCAATGAGCCGCTTGCAAACTGTGAGTATTGCGGAGCTCCACTCCCCCAGCGCTCCAGATATCAGGCCGCCGACTTTCCCAGCATCGGACAGGTCTTTCAGAATACTTTCACCGCCATCCTGCTTTTCCTTTAATTGTTTTTCGAGGTATACCAATGACTGTATGTTCAGACGGTTCAATAACGCTTCATCGATCTCGGTCTGTTCCTCAGCGAGCTTTTGCAATTTCTCAAACGGAGACGGCGATCCAGCGCTATCGTCTGCGGTTTGTGGGGCCCAATCCGTAAGGAAACTACTATCTAATATCCATTGCCGTAAACCGGTTAACACCTGAGCTCGGCTGCTTACGCCTTGAGCTGCCAGAACACCTGGAATCTGTTGCAAAACATTGAGCTTGTCTGCGATCAGCAGGTAAGCTTCGCAGAGCGCCACATCATTGCATTCCCGATAATCTTCAAAGACTGGATCAAGCTTCCCCAACTCGATCATGTCTTGGATTTCGTCAACATGTTGTTCAATAACCCGAACAGCATGATTCTTTTCGGCGGTGTCCAGCACTTCATCCAATTTTGCCCGGTCGATAGCGTCGGAGTAATTCGCTAAAGTACTAGAGCCGCCGCTCGACAATGGGTCAAACACCGCTTGTCGAATCAACATCGCAGAGTGAGCCATTGGATTCTTCTGGATGGAAACATCTACAGCATCGAGGAAGTGCAGTGCCAGGTGCAGTTGTGCCAGGGAATGGCGAAGCTTGAATAAAGGATCCGGAAGCGCCACGCAGGCTATACCTTTTTGCGTGCGAAGGTTCCACAAAAGGTCGACTCCCTGGTGGCACGTGAGGTCAAGTATCTCTGGCGCTTCCTCCCCATCCTCACTTGCGTCCTGTTGACCGCCTGAAGTCGCCTCGAATGCGAGATCCAGCGGGTTCTCCATTAACTGTTCGACATAGGATATCGGATTATCTTCGCTAGTCAGAGATTCACTATTTTGTTCAGCTTTCCCCACAAGACTCTGATTATGCTTCAACAGTTTTGCCAGTTTGGCGCATAGCTCTTGCTCGCCCGGGCCTTCAAAACTGGTCACAAAGTCACTGGGGTTTTCGAGCATCAATTCGATCCCCAAGTCGCGAGCCCTTAATTCGGCCACATCCTCAACCCTCGATGCGGGGAAGCCGGTCGCAAAACCTATTGTATCGACCGAGGTAACAGCCCACGCGTGGCCCACGCCAGTCGTCCTTGCATTGCGGGAAGCGTCATTTTCTTCAAGCTGCTGGATATATGACCAGTCCCATTGCACTTCGCTATATGCCATGCGGAAATCGTGCATAACAGATTGTCCCTGAAGAAAAACGGGGACAAGCACATCGTCCAACCACCGCCCAGCCGAAGGTCGAATAGCCCGTAATTCAGAATCCTGATCGTCGGCCTCCGCTCGGACTGCTTCAAGGTCAACATCGCTCATTTGGGAGCTTTGGTTAATTTCCAGTTCTCTCCATAGCCTGTTATTTCGGAAGATATAAAGGTATCCGGGGCGTAATAGAGCGACCCCTTTTCCTTGGTAGACAGGCGCGTTGTAACCGCTTTTTACTGGCAGGTTACTAGCGATTTCAGCCAAGGGTTTAATTCTGACAAGTGTATTCTCTTGGTAATCATCCCGCTCAACGTTTGATCTGGCATTTTTCAAAAGAGGGACAACAATCTTGCCACCGTCACGCTTTGGTATGGTCAGCACCAGATCTTTCGGGTCTGAATCATCATATTCAGCTTTTCGTAGAATCGACCGATCCCGGGACTCATCTGAAAAATTCACATTATCTGTCATGCGTTTTCCTCCCCTGCCGAGCTTTTGATTGCTTCAACCGAATCGCGCTCGAGATGCCCACCAATTACTTCAACAATCAATTTTCGGTCAAACTTTGGTAATTGCCCTACTTCCATTTCATCAAGCAATGCGGACTGGCGCTGATCCACTTCCGCCAGAGAAGGAGATTGGGGCGCAGCTATTGCATCTCTGACGAGTACTCCAGGCTGTTCAGGAGTAGATATCCTTTGCCCCGAACCACTACCCGGCGAACCACCGGAATTGATCTTGATGCCAGCCCCCGCCAGCGTCACACCACTCGGGTCCAGCTTCAGCAGGCTGCCACCGGCAGATATGGTGAGTTCCGCACCCGCGTCCAGCACCACTTTGGCGCCGGCCTTGTGGTGAACTTCGGTGCCGGCTTCGCTGAGGGTGCCCTTGCCGGATTTCTGGTGGAAAGTGCCGCTGATGCTCTGGCTGCAGTCGCCGCCGATGGTCTGGCGTTTTTCTCCATCCACGGTGCAGTGATCGTTGCCTTTGATGTGATTGAAATCGTTATTCTCGACCGTTCGGTGGCTGTCGTTCCTGACAACTTCGGTGCGATTGTTTTCCGTCAGCAGGTCCAGGTCTTTCTGTGCGTGGATGTAGATCTGTTGCTGGTCCGCTTCGTCCTCAAATCGCAACTCGTTGCTGCCCTCGCCCTTGTGGGTCTGGGTTTTGAGGGTGGTTCTTGTCTTGTGCTCCGGCAGCGCATAGGGCGGTGTGTTGGTGGCATGGTAGGTGCGACCGGTAATGATCGGCTGGTCCGGGTCCCCGTCCAGAAAGGAGACGATGACTTCGTTGCCGATTCTTGGCAGTGCCATGAAGCCGTATTGCCCACCGGCCCAGTCCTGGCTGATTCGCAGCCAGGCGCTGCTGTGTTCGTCGTTCTTGCTGTATCTGTCCCATGGAAAGCGGACTTTCACTCGGCCGTGTTCGTCGCAGTGGATCTCTTCGCCTTTCGGGCCGGTGACGATGGCGATCTGGGGGCCGTCCATCCGCGGGCGGTGTTGGATCTGTGGGCGCCAGGTGCGGTCCGCCGGGATGGCATTGAAGGCGTTGTGGTAGGTGGTCGCACCACTACCACCCTCTTCTTCCAGGGCCTGGGGCTGCTCGCCGGTATGGCTGATGCTGGTGAACAGCCATTCCCGGTTCAGGGTCTGGTTGTCGTGTTCGGTGAGTTCGACTTTGGCGCCCACGGTAAAGTCGGGGCGGTTACTCTGGCCGTTGGCGGTGGCAGCGTCGTTTCTCAGGGCATCCAGGCGGCTTTCGGTGAACGGCTGGCCGCTGGCGTCGGCCTTGAAGCGGCCAGGGTAATCGTAGTGCTGGTAGTCTTCCCGGTGCTGAACATCACCCGCCACACTGTCGTGCATCAAGGCATAGGCGGGATTCTTGAAGGTGTAGTCCTTCATGGCCACAGAGGCGGCCTTGATCCGTTCGCGGTAGCTGAACTGGAAGATGGCGCTCTGGCGGGTACTGCCACCGGCTTTGCCGTTGTATTCGGCGGGGTCGAGCCTGGGGGCATCGCCATGGTGATCGGCGATGATCAGGGCCGGCTGTTCTTCACCGTCTACTGAGCCGTGGTGGTAGCGGTAATACCAGCCTTCCTCAGCGGCCAACCGTTCCACAAACCCCAGGTCGCTTTCCCGGTGCTGGACGCAGTATTCCCGTTCTTCCGGGCGGCGTTTCAGATCGAACACGGTATCGACGATGCCCCGCTCTTCCAGCAGGGTGCGCACGATGGCGTCGGTGGTCTGGGTCTGGAAGATGCGGCTGTTGTGCATCAGGCCCAGGCGCCACAGCGGGGGCTGGATGATGACTTCGTAGCGGGTGCGGCGGTGGCCGGCATCACCGCGGGCGAATTCGTTGACCACGCCGGTGAAGCGTCGCAACGGCGTGCCATCCTGCCAGACCACCAGGTCCACGGCCCGTTCCAGTACATCGGCTGCCGCTACCGACGGGTCGGTGCTGGCCAGCTCAAGCTTGCCGTGAAACAACTCGGAAAGGTTCTCGGTCAGCTCAAAGCCGACAACGGAAAAGTGATCAGAGGAAAATTCGCCAATGGTGGCGGTGAACTGCAGTCCGCTTGCCTGGGGCATGTCTTCGGTCCCTGAAGATAAAGTCGTATGTTCATTACTCGTCCTGAGCATGGCCGATTATAACGATCGGGCCGAGGAATGTAACCCCGGGAATCCCGAGTTGAGAGGTTGACCTCAAACCTAATCTGCTGCACTCTAATCTGGTTTCATTATGCAACCGGAGGAAGTCAGTGAACGACTACAAGAACCATGCAATCGTGCTCAAACAGCGCCCCCAGGGCGAAATCCAGGATGGCGACCTTGTTATGGAAGAGCGCCCTGTTCGGCCGCCCAACGAGGGAGAGGTGGTAGCCCAGGTCCTGTGGTTGTCGCTGGATCCTTACATGCGCCCGCGCATGAACGATGCCAAGGGGTACATGGACCCCATTGCCATTGATGAGGTGATCGTGGGTGAAAGCGTCGCGCGGATCGTGGAGTCCAACTCCGACAAGCTCAAGGTCGGCGACCTGGTCACCTGCTACTCCGGCTGGCAGGAATACGTGACCTTCCCGGCGGATGCGCCGATGGTTTACAAGATCAACCAGAAAGACAATGTGCCCCTGCAGACTTATCTGGGCGTGGCGGGTATGCCCGGTCGTACCGGCTACTGCGGCCTGATGTACGTGGGCAAGCCCAAGGCCGGTGAAACCGTGGTGGTGTCTGCCGCTTCCGGCCCTGTTGGCACCGTGGTTGGACAAACCGCCAAAAAAGAGGGCTGTCGCGTTGTCGGCGTGGCCGGCGGGCCGGACAAATGCGGTTTCGTGGTTGAGGAACTGGGTTTCGATGCCTGTGTCGATTACAAGGCGGGTAACCTTGAAGAGGATCTGAAAGCGGCCTGCCCTGACGGCATCGATATCTATTTCGAGAACGTTGGCGGTGCCGTGACCCGCGCGGTCGCACCGTTACTGAACCCGGGGGCCCGCGTGCCTATCTGTGGTTATGTGTCGGCCTACAACGCCAGTGACATGGCATCGGTCGAGACGCCTTTCCACGTCCTGAAAGCATTGGATCCGGTACCAGAGCACCGCTTTTTCCTGGTCACTGAGTGGCAGGACAAGCATCAGGAGATTACCGGTATTCTCGCTGACAGGATTGCCTCCGGTGAGCTGAAGTATCGGGAGAGCATTGCCGAGGGGCTGGGTAATGCCGTTGAGGCGTTCAAGGGGATGCTGAAGGGGCAGAACTTTGGGAAGCAGTTGGTTCGTGTTGCGGACTGATCTGATTTAGGGTTTGTCGGATTACGCTGACGCTAATCCGACAAACGTTTACTCAGGCGTTAACGCTCAAGAGCACTTTGCCGGTGCTCTTGTTGGCGGCGACGTAGGCCATGGCTTCGGCGGCCTCTTCAATCGGCCAGTCCCGATCAATAATCGGTACAATCTGCTTCGAGCTCAGCAAAGGCCAGACATGACGATAGAGGGCCTGCATGACCTCCCCTTTGACCGCTACTGGGCGTGACCGCAGGGTTGACCCAATCAGGCGATGGCGTTTCACCAGCATCAGGCCAAGATTCACTTCAGCTGTCCGACCGCCCATCAGGCCAATCAATACGATTCGACCATCTGCGTTCAGGACTTTCTGGTTATCGCCGATGTAACTGCCGCCCACCGGGTCCAGCACCATGTCGATGCCACCCCATTTACGGACCGCATCCACGAACGAGCCGTTCGTTCGGTTCCAGATACCGGTCGCACCAAGCTTCTGACAAACGGCCAGTTTTTCATCATCTCCGGCGGTGGCGAACACCGGATTCCCAAACGCTGTGGCCAGCTGTATAACCGCCGTACCCAAACCACTGGCGGCGGCGTGGAGCAAGACCTTTTCGCCCGGTTCCAGTCCCGCCTCCCGGTACAGATTCAACCAGGCCGTTGCGAACACCTCTGGCACCGCCGCAGCCTGCCTGAGTGACAGCCCATCAGGAATTGGCAACACCTGCACTGCCGGCACAATCACCTTGGTGGCGTAGCCGCCGCCGGTCAACAGGGCACAGACTTCGTCCCCCGGACTAAAGCCGGTCACGCCCTCACCAACGTCGGCAATGGTCCCGCTCACTTCCAGCCCCAGAATCTCCGAGGCACCGGGAGGCGGCGGATAAACGCCAGCCCTCTGCATCAGGTCAGCACGATTGATAGCGGTCCATGCCACATCAATACTGACGTGGTTTTCTGGCAGTTCCGTGGGAGCGTCGCAGGTCTCCCAGTTCAGAGCATCGCCGACAACCTTGATCGCCTTCATCATATTCGCCCGCTCCGGTGGTTCATTCTTGATTGGTTGAGCATACCGCGTCACCGCCTATGGTGACATACATGGCATTGCGATAACTGCGTTTCAATTCGGTAAGGCGCCATTCTTCGGGGCGCTTTATAGCCGGTTTCTGCGTCAGCAGTGATACCAATGTGTCGGCAGCACAGCAAGCTTCCCGCTGCGGATCATCTACCAGGCTGGTATAACGCTGGGAGGCAGGAACATACTCCGGATACGCCAGACGATCCGGCGCCAGGGCCAGGCAGCCAGAGGCCATGGCTTCCAGCATTGATAGCCCCTGGAAATCGTGCAGTGCCGTGGACACCACTACGTCGGCTTCATGCAACAGTCTGTCGTACGCTTCACGACTTTCCATATATCCCCAGTGCACAAGCCGACTGCCATAGCGGCTCTGTATCTCTTCAAATACCCGGGGCTGGTTCCTGAACTGCTCTCCCACCACGCTGATGCGAAAATCCTGCCCCATGTCCACCAGCCGGTCGAGCAGCAGTAACAGCCGGTCCGGGCATTTGTCATACTCCCAGCGGTGATTCCACAACAAATGCGGGCAGGTGGCGTTATGGGGAACGGCGCGCTCCCGGAACAGAGAGTCCTCAATCGGCACGGGAATCACGCTGGACTTGTCCCGTATCTGACGAATCACGCCATCGGGCAGGCCGTCAGGCAGCTTGTTGAGAAAGCCATAGGCTTCGTCCAGAAAGCTGTCCCGGTTCCACTCGCTGTTGAACACAACGAGATCCGCCGCAACCGCGCTGTACAGGTTGACCATTTTGGGCTCGGCACTGGAGTGCTGCCTGCCAGAATCCGGGTAGGCAAACTGGTTTTCATGCATGTAGAGCAAAGCCGGGGTACGGGCGAGATGGGGATGGAAACCGCGAATGGACGCCAGATCCACCATGGAGGTGACCACCAAAAGATCCCAGCTTTGCCTGAGCGCGGGCTCCTGTAGCCAGGTCAGCGCGTTACCGCGAATCCGCCAGCGAAAGAACCGGGGCGGCAAGGCAAGCACGTGCCAGTCGAACGCCGGCTGGCTGGCGACCAGTTGTTCCCGCCAGCGTTTGTGGCTGCCGGCATCGTAGGCTGACAGTAAAAGTACTCTTGGTGTTGACGATGGTAGTGGTTGCTCGGGCATGAGCGCATTCTGCCCTACTCCCGATTCGACAGCCAGACGCTCTGGTAGGGCTTCAACGTAAGAGAGCCGCTCAGGTCATCCACCCGCAGCCTGGAAATCAGGTCCACCCACTGGTCGGTGCCAATCAGGTTGATATCACTCAGAGCCACCTCCTGGGCTTCATCGCTGATATTGTGGATGCAGAAAATGGACTGATCCCGCCGCATGCTCTGGCGCCAGAACCCAAACAACTGCAGCCCGAGATGGAGCGTGAACTGGGTGGCGTTGGGGTGGAACGCCGGCTGCCGGCGACGAATGGCAATCAGGCGTTTCAGCTCTTTGAACACCTCGCTGTGATGACTTAGCGGATTGGCCAGCTCACTTTCAATCGATTCGAGCTTCCACTGACCCCGATTGATGGAACGCAGACGGCCCGTGTGCTCAGCCCGCTCGTAATCATTTTCGGTGGCCAGAAAACTGTGAATGTAGAAGGCAGGAATGCCCTCCAGCGCCAACATCACCGTATGGGCGCAGATGAAGCGCTGCAATTGCCAGTGATCGGCCCCACCTTTGACCGTGCCCTTGAGCGCATCGTACAGCGCAATGTTGATCTCGTAGGGCTGGTCACGACCGTCTTCTATGCGGCGGTAGGAGACCTTGCCGCCGAAGGACTCCATGGCATTGATCAGCCCCTGCTTCTCGTCTTCAGTCAGTAGGCCATCGGTGGGACGCAAACCCACACCGTCATGGGAAGCAATGAAATTCAGGTAGGTGGTGCCCATCTGCGCCGGCGGCATGCTCATCAGCCAGGTTTTCAGGTGGCGACAGTTGCCGGTCACCAGGGTGTGGATCAGCAGCGGCGGCAGGGAGAAGTTGTAAATCGCGTGTGCTTCATTGGCGTTACCGAAGTACGTCAGGTTTTCCCGGTTGGGCACGTTGGTTTCGGTGACCACCACCGCCTTCGGGCTATGATGCTCAATCAGCAGCCTCAGGATCTTGATCAGTTCGTGGGTCTGCTGGAGGTGGATAGAGGGAGTTCCCGGCTCTTTCCACAGGAATGCCACGGCGTCGAGCCGGAACATGATCACGCCGCGCTCCAGGTATTTGCGGATGATTGATACAAATTCGCTCAACACCCGCGGGTTGGCAAAGTTCAGGTCCACCTGATCTTCACTGAACGTGCACCACACGTAGCGCTCGCCGTCCTCTGTCATCACCGGGTTCAGCAGTGGCGATGTCCGTGGGCGCACCACCGCGCTCAGATCGTCGCTCAGGCTGGCCTCGAAAAAGTAGTCCTTGCCCGGGTCCACGCGCTTGCGGAAATTCTCGAACCAGCGGCTGCGGGCGGACATGTGGTTGATCACCAGATCCGCCATCAGCTTGAAATCTCCGGCGATGCGCTCGATATCATCCCAGTTGCCATGGGATTCGTTCACCGCCAGGTAATCCATCACCGAAAAACCATCGTCTGAGCTGTACGGGAAAAACGGCAGGATGTGGACCGCTGAAACGGTATTCGCCAGGCAATCGTTCAGAAACCCACGGAGCGTCACCAGGGGTTTCTCATCCGCCCGCCGCACCGTGTCTGCATAGGTAATCAGGACAATGTCCGATTCATTCCAGTGGTTCTGGTGCGCCGGCAGGGGCTCCTGGTTCGGCGCCAGCCCCATGGTCTTGAGCAGCTTTTCCGCCAGAAACCCACTGTCGAGATCTGGGTATACGATCTCCAGCATCCCCGCCAGCTTGGATTTCAGTGGTTCTTTCATGGGCGGAACTCCTCGTTATCCAGATCCACCGCCTCCATCAGTTGCTCCTTGATGTCCGGAATCGCACTTGCCACCCGGTTCCAACTGGGAATGAACGGTGTATCCATAGGATTATCGAGGAAATAGGCCCCGGCGCGCATCACATTCTGTGCAAACAGCTCCACGGCCTTTTCTTCCTTATGCCGATCAAAGGTCAGGCCGTTGATGATGGCGTCATTCTGATACGTCTCAACAAAATCCAGCGCGATCCGGAAATAGGTAGCCTTGATGGTGCGGAACTTCTCATTGGAGAAGATCTCGCCATTGGTGGCCAGCTTCCGAAACAGCGCCTTGGAAATGTCCGTGCTCATCTTGGACAACCCACGGTTGGCATCTTCCGGCGACAGTTCCTGGTGTTTGTGATCGTAGGTATCGGCAATGTCCACCTGGCACAATCGGTTGGTGGCGTAGTTGCGCTTCATTTCAGACAGCACCCCCACTTCCAGCCCCCAGTCACTGGGAATGCGCAAATCGTTGATCACATCGGTGCGGAAGGAGAACTCGCCCGCCAGCGGGTAGCGGTAGCTGTCCAGGTAGTCCAGAAAATCATTGGGACCACAGACTTTCTTCAGCGCCCGGATCAGCGGTGTTACCAGTAACCGGCTGACGCGACCGTTCATCTTGCTGTCCGCCACACGGGAGTAATAGCCTTTACAGAACATATAGTTGAACGCAGGATTGGCGACCGGGTAGATCAGGCGCGCCACCAGATCCCGGGAATAGGTCAGAATATCGCAGTCGTGCAGGGCCACGGATTTGCTGAGGCCGGAAGCCAGCACATAACCAAAGCAGTACCAGACATTGCGCCCCTTCCCCATTTCCGTCGGCGCCAGATTCTGCTCACGGAGCTTAAGATCAATGGCACGCAGCCTGGGACCATCGTTCCAAAGCACCTTGAAATTCTGAGGCAGCCCTGAAAAATACTCCATCGCGTAGCGATACTGAGCTTCGGTTGCCTGGTCCAGCCCGATCACAATCTGCTCCAGGTAAGGCACCTTGGCCAGCTCGCTGACGATGTTTTTCAGGGCAGGACCTTCCAGTTCCGAGAACAGTGAGGGCAGCACCAGTGACATGGGGCGCTCCTTACGAAAGTTCATCAGTTCCTGTTCCAAATCCTCCACCGGGCGGCGGGTCAGGTTATGAAGGGTGGTGACGATGCCGTTCTGGTAGAAATCGCCCATGGCTGAGTTCCTCTTGCTCAGTAACCGTACTCAATAAGGATATTGAGTACGCATTCATTCCAGCCTTCAGGGCCGGGCTTGAGGGAGCGCATGGCGTGGCGATCCGAAGTCAGCTGCACCTGATCGGACAGGACGCCGCGGATAATGACCGGAAGATTGACCGACTCCAGCATCTTCTGATCGTTGGGGCTGTCCCCCAGCGCGACAGTCACCAGGGATTCCCGACCATAGTGCTCCCGATATTTACTCAGCAAGAAACGGACCCCATCCGCTTTATCGAAGTTTCCCATCACATGAAAGAAGCGTCCTCCCCGCACCAGGCGCAGGTTTTCCGCTGCCAGCTGTTCAGCAAAACACTCTCGTTCCTCGTCTGTGCCTTCCCATAGCAAAGGCTCTGTTCCCAGCCGTTCCCGGGCCAGCCCGGCGGAAGCCAGAGACAATCCGGTACAACGGGCCAGTTCCTCCGCCGACATGTCCGCGAAGCCCCGGAACCTGAAGCCCTGTGAGCGCAAATGCTGCAAGACGGCCAACACCCGATCCAGCGGTGCTCCAAAATTCACCACCTGCTCGGCCCCTGATCCAAAACAGTTCGCCGGAATCACCACCGCTGCACCATTTTCGACAATAAACGGGTGATCGTTGTTCAGTGCGCCCCGGATATCGCGAATTTCAGGGGCTGTCTTGCTGGAATTGAGAATCACCGGGATATTTGCCCGCCGCAGCCGCTCCAAAGCGGGCTCCGCGGCCTGCCAACGGTAGGTGTCGTGGTCCAGCAGGGTGCCGTCCAGATCGGTGAATACCAGCAGGCGGGGCTTGGTCATGGCGTATCTCCGTCAGGCTGTCCGGAATCGGGGCAAGCCCAGGCTGTGGTCATCGGTCATGATTCTGAGGGCATCAGGGCTTTCGCCCCTTTTTGGTGCATTACCCTGACGCCGGGCCAGCGGCACGATGGTCTGTTCCACTGTCCTCACGTAGGATGGTAGTAAGGATTCCTGATCCATCAGGGGCTGCAGTTTTTTCAGAAGTTGTTGATCAGCCACGGTCCGGTGTCCTGAGAAGATTGTGTTTACATCATGATTTAGCATGTTTTGTACCAGTTGAGAGCATAAGCGTCCTATGAGCAACAACCGTTATCGGGTGGAACATCGCTATCTGGAGCTGCCGGACAGCTTCTACACCCGGGTACAGCCCACACCGCTGAAAGACGCCCGCATGGTGTGCTTTAACCATACGCTGGCGAAACAAATGGGCTTTCACAGCAACCAGCCGGAGGATTGGACCGGCGTGGGCGCAGGCACCGAATTACTGGAAGGCATGGACCCGGTGGCCATGAAATACACCGGCCACCAGTTCGGCATGTACAACCCGGACCTGGGGGATGGTCGGGGTCTGCTGTTGTGGGAAACCATCGGTCCGGACGGACGGCGCTGGGACTGGCACCTGAAAGGCTCCGGCATGACCCCGTACTCCCGCTTTGGTGATGGTCGCGCGGTGCTACGCTCCACCATTCGCGAATACCTCTGCAGCGAGGCCATGCATGGCTTGGGCATTCCCACCACCCGGGCGCTGTTCATGGTCAGCGCCCGGGACCCGATCCGTCGTGAATCCATTGAGACCGCTGCCGCCCTGGTCCGCGTGGCCGAAACCCACATACGTTTCGGGCATTTCGAGTTCGCCGCGCACCACGAAGGCAAGGACACCCTGAAAACCCTGATGGACCATGTCATTGCCCTGCACTTTCCGCATTTGATCGGGCTGGCAGACAGCGAGCGCTATGCCAGGTGGTTTGAGGAAGTGGTCGAACGCACCGCGCGGCTGGTCGCCGACTGGCAGGCGGTTGGCTTCTGCCACGGCGTCATGAACAGCGACAACATGTCCATCATCGGCGACACCTTCGATTATGGTCCCTACGCGTTCCTGGATGATTTCGACGCCGGTTACATCTGCAATCACACCGACCAGGGCGGCCGTTATGCCTACAACCGCCAGCCGGAAATCGGCTTTGTAAACTGCCAGTACCTGGCCAATGCCCTGTTGCCCGTCATGGATGAAGGCGGTGTCCGCCGCGGCCTCAGGCGATATGAAGTCGCCTACAACGAACGCTTCCTGCAGAACATGCGGGACAAGCTCGGGCTGGCGCAGGAGGACAGGTCAGACCTGCCGCTGATCATGGACACCTTCAGCATGCTCCACGAATATCACGTGGACTACACCCGGTTTTTCCGTGGGCTGTCTAACCTGACGACCAAGGGCAGCGCACCCATCCGCGACCTGTTTGTGGATCGAAGCGTGGCGGATCAATGGCTTGAGCGCTATCAACAACGCCTGAAAATGGAAAGCCGCGCCCACGACGCCCGTGAATACGCCATGCGCAAGGTAAATCCCAAATACATCCTGCGAAACTACCTGGCCCAGCAGGTGATTCAGGAAGCGCAGAACGGCGACTATGAGCCGATGAAGGAATTGCTGAAGGTATTGGAAAAGCCGTTCGACGAACAGCCGGAATTCGAAGGGTATGCAGCGCTTCCCCCGGACTGGGGGAAGCACCTGAACATCAGTTGCTCGTCCTGATCCCGGCCGGGATCAGGAACAGGGAGTTGGTGTTCAGACAGCCTTGGCAGAGATGATCTTGTCGTGCCACTCTGCCGGACCAGTCTGGTGGACGGAGGAGCCTGTAGAATCCACTGCCACGGTGACGGGCATGTCTTCCACCTCAAACTCGTAGATGGCTTCCATACCCAGCTCCTCAAAGGCCACAACCTCAGCCTTCTTGATCGCTTTGGATACCAGGTAAGCGGAACCGCCCACGGCCATCAGGTACACAGCGCCGAACTCGCGAATGGCATCGATCGCCACCTGACCACGCTCGGCCTTGCCGATCATGCCGGTGAGACCGGTTTTCTCCAGCATGGTGCGGGTGAACTTGTCCATACGGGTGGCCGTGGTGGGGCCAGCCGGGCCAACCACTTCTTCGCGCACCGGGTCCACCGGGCCCACGTAATAGATGAAGCGACCTTTCAGATCCACCGGCAGCTCTTCGCCGCGCTCGATCATGTCCACCATCTTCTTGTGGGCGGCATCACGGCCGGTCAGCATCTTGCCGGACAGCAGTACTGTTTCACCCGGTTTCCAGTCTTTCACATCTTCCGGAGTGACCGTATCCAGGTTCACGCGGCGAACGCTGTCACCCACTTCCCAGGTGATTTCCGGCCAGTCTTCCAGGCTCGGCGGAGTTTGCAGTGAGGGGCCGGAGCCATCCAGCACAAAGTGCGCGTGGCGGGTGGCGGCACAGTTCGGAATGATCGCCACCGGCTTGTTGGCTGCGTGGGTGGGATAATCCTTCACCTTCACATCCAGAACTGTGGTCAGGCCGCCCAGGCCCTGGGCACCGATACCCAGTTCGTTAACCTTGTCGAACAGTTCCAGGCGCAGTTCCTCGGAGCGGTTAGAGGCACCACGGGCCTGCAGATCGTGAATATCGATCGGGTCCAGCAGGGATTCCTTGGCCAACTCCATCGCCTTCTCGGCGGTACCGCCAATACCAATGCCCAGCATGCCCGGCGGACACCAACCGGCGCCCATCTGCGGCACCATTTTCAGAACCCAGTCCACCACCGAGTCGGACGGGTTCAGCATGGCGAACTTGGATTTGGCTTCGGAACCACCGCCCTTGGCGGCGACGTGGACATCCACGGTATTGCCCGGAACCATCTTGTAGTGGATCACCGCCGGGGTATTGTCCTTGGTGTTGGCGCGCTTGCCGTCCGGATCGGCGAGTACGGAAGCCCGCAGCACGTTATCCGAGTGAGTGTAAGCGCGGCGAACGCCTTCATTAATAATGTCGTCCAGCGGCATGTCGGCATCCCACTGCACATCCATACCGATGGTGACGAACACCGTCACAATGCCCGTATCCTGACAAATCGGCCGCTTGCCCTGGGCACACATGCGGGAGTTGATCAGGATTTGCGCCATGGCATCCTTCGCCGCCTGGGACTCTTCTCTCTGATAGGCCTCATACACAGCCTGAATAAAATCTTTCGGGTGGTAGTAGGAAATGAACTGCAGCGCGTCCGCTACGCTCTCAATCAGGTCGTCCTGGCGAATTACGGTGGTCATAGGCGTCTCATCAGTTTTGGTTTATCGATGAAAAAATCGGAAGCGGGAGTTTACCAGAAAATGACCAGAGCGCGGCATCGGGCGGTTGATGAAAAACCGTGAAAAAAACTATGGAAAGAAGGTACCATCCTAACGAATAAATCAAGAACGACCGCAGGAGACACCGTGACTGACCTCGTCCTCACTGAAAAAAACAAACAGGTATTGGTGGTGCGCATCAATCGCCTGGACCGGAAAAACGCCCTCACCCACGCCATGTATACAGCCCTGGGTGATGCCCTTGAACAGGCTCACGCCGATGCGGACATCCGCTGCGTGCTGTTTACCGGCAGCGAAGACTGCTTTACCGCCGGTAACGACCTGAGCGATTTCGCCCAAGGCCTGCCCGGTTCCTTCGAGGAAACCCCGGTCGGTCGTTTCCTGTTCCTGCTGGCCACTGCCACCAAGCCCGTTGTAGCCGCTGTTAATGGCCCCGCAGTCGGCATCGGCACCACCATGCTGCTGCACTGCGACCTGGTATTCGCTGGTAACAACACTCGTTTCCAGATGCCCTTCGCCAACCTGGGCCTGTGCCCGGAAGGCGGCTCCAGCCTGCTGCTGCCTTCATGGATTGGCCGTGTCCGTGCGGCGGAATTGCTGATGCTGGGCGGCGCCTTCACTGCTGAAGACGCTGACCGCCTGGGTATCATCAACCGGGTATGCGATCCGGAAACCACCGAAGCCACCGCGCTGGAGACCTGCCACCAGCTGGCCGCCCAGGCGCCGGCAGCTATCCGCGCCACCAAGGAACTGCTGAACCGCCCCAATCTGGAACAACTAAAAGACACCATGCTGGCGGAAGGCAAGCTGTTCGGCGAACGCCTCAAATCCGGGGAAGCATCCGAAGCCTTCAAGGCCTTTATGGAGAAGCGGAAGCCGGACTTCTCAAAGTTCGATTAACCACCCTGAGCAAACTCGACAAACCCCTCCCCGCCAACTATTTTTCAAACAGGCCAAACTCCTTCCGTGCGGGGAGGCTCCAAAACGCCAGAATCACACTTTTGGCTGATCAACTGTTGCCATACTGTCGCTATAGTCAGAGTTACAGAAATTGGCACAGAGCGCTGGCTACAATTTCAAATAACCGTATTAGCAAAACAGGCCTCTGACACAGGGTTTACCGGAGCAGACCGGCCCCGTCACCGGCCGACAATAACGACACAACAACAGGAAAAGGTTCCACACCCATGTTCAAGAAAACACTAATAAGTCTTGCCGTGGCGTCTTCCCTTGGTCTGACAGGGTGCTTCGATAGTGCCGGCTCCGGGAAGAATGCGAATCCGGATTATAAGATCAATAATCCCGCCATTGATGGGAAAACCTGGCCAGTTTTCAATCCGCTGCTGAGCCAGCTTCCTATTCCTAATGATCTGATTTTTGATTCTGAACAGGGTGACGGCACCTTTGGCGTTGCAGACAGCTCTCCGCCCGTTACGACCGCACTGAATGAACTGAGCGGCGCATCTACCGTTGCTCCGGCGGTAATCCAGTTTAATGGACAGATTGATCCAGGCACCGTGGTTTACGGTGAAACCGTGTTCCTTCTTGAACTGGATTATGCCAGTGGCGACCCGGTACAAGGCCTGAGCATTGGCGAGCCACCCACCGTACTGGGTGCAGCTCCCGCTCGCGCAGATGTTGAAACACTGGACGGCACTTCTGCCATCCGCATCCTGCCGCTGCAACCGCTGAACCCGCGCAAGCGTTACGTGGCGGTCGTAACCAAGGACATTACCGACATCAACGGTGAAGCCATTATCGCTTCACCCAGCTACGGCAACCTGACCGATGAAGAGCAGCCGCTGGGTAACGCTGCCCTGGCTCCGGTTCGGACGCTGATTAATAGCTTGTGGGAGCCGATTGCAGGCGCTGCGCTTGGCATTACTGATGAAGACATTGCGATTAGTTACAGCTTTACTACGTCGAACGATGAGAAGGTGCTGCAGTATATTGCTGAGCCTGCGGCATGGTTCTCTGATCAGATAGAAACCTTTGTTAAGGTTTCAGCAGCTGAGGGCGCACTTGAAGGTGGCGCTTCCACATATGAAGAAGTGCAGCCTGTTGTGGATGGAGCGATTGCCAACTTCCCGAACATCCCGGCTTCCGATGGTGAGCTGATTGCCGATAAGCTGCCGACACTGTTTGGCTCAGGCGCTCCATGTGAACCCACAACCGGGGAAGACGCTGTGGTATGTGCTGGCGTCGCTCTGGCTACGAACTTCAGCCCTCTGTTGCCAGACCAGGCTGACCGCAGTTCCGCTGATATCACCGTTGATCCTGCATCTGTCGCCCCTGTACCGTTTGTATCCGCAGTAACGAGTGGCGTTCTCGATGCATTCGGCGCAGCAAGCACTGATGTGACGGCCGCACAGGGCACGGTGAGTCTTCCCTACTATATGGGCACCAGTGGCGCAGATCTCGTCACGAAATCCTGGGTGGCCGATGACGGACTGGCAACGCAACTCAATTCCGCTTTCGAGAGTATTGGACTGGCGATCCCTCAGGCGGATCCTTCCGTTTCCACAGCGGTAAACTATGTATTCCCCTTCCCCAAAGAACAGGCAACGGTTGAGGCGCCAATGCTAGCCCTCTACCCCACGTCTGGCAGCATTAACGGTGTCGTACTCTACCAGCACGGGATCACCACTGATCGAAGCGCTGCACTCACTTTCGGCACTGCCCTTGCCACTCAGGGATATGCGGTGATTGCCGTTGACCAGCCATTGCATGGCGTAGCGGGTTTCACAACCGAAGAGCAGGAGGCCTTGGCGGACCGGTTGCTGACAGGTGCCGGCCTGGAGGTTAACGACACAAACAGGGCTGCATTGATCAATGGGCAGCTTTCTCTGGGCCTCTTACAGCAATTGATTGATGGTGGCTGTCCCGTTACGACCGTTGAAGAGGTCCTGAACGGCGATTGTGGTGCCGAGGCTCAGGAAGGCATGGCTGGACTCGTTTCAATCGAAAACACCGTCGCCAACGCAGGCAGCACCGTTCCGGGACTCGCTCCGCAAATTGGCAACGAGCGTCACTTTGGTTTTTATGCTGAGCAGCCGGGCGTACCGGGAGCCATTGACTTCGAGAACGGTGTTGGAGATTCGGGAAGCCTGTTTATCAACCTGACCAGCTTCCTGACTTCTCGGGACAATAACCGCCAGAGCTCCGTGGACCAAATGAACCTGCGGGCCAGCTTGTCCGGCCTGAACCTGCCCACAATTACTGGTGCCACTGTGGCGATTGATGATTCAACACCGGTCTACTTTGTGGGCCACTCTCTGGGAACGATTACCGGCACGCCTTTCGTGGCGGCGGTTAATGCCAACCAGTCTGTTGCCCTCAACCCCGCGGCAGAGTCTAACGACATCAATGCCGCCAGTATGCTGACCCCAGGTGGTGGCGTTACTCGACTGCTGGAGAACTCTCCTACATTCGCACCACGCATTCTCCTTGGTCTCCAGCAAGCTGCTGGTCTGGCGCAGGGCGACGCGAACCTGGAAACATACTTCAATGTGTTCCAGGCAACCATTGATACCGCCGACCCAATCAACTTCGTTGATAATCTCGGGGATCTTGGTACACCCGTCCTGCTCTCTGAGGTGGAAGGTGATACCGTCATTCCCAACGCAGCTGACGAGGCAGTTTGGGGCATACCGGCGCTTGAGGGTACATTCACCACAGAAGTAAACGGCCAGGACGTTTCGGTGACTGTCGACAGCTTCAATGCTCCGTTAGCAGGTACCAAGCCCCTGACACTCGGCCTGCCCAATATTACAACCTACACTTCGGGCAACCATGGGACCCCCGTTTCAGCAGACGATGCAACCGTTTTCGGCGGCATGGTTACTGAAACCGTTGGGCTATTTATGGCTAACCCGTAAATTCGAATAAATAGACCAAAACCAGAAAGGCCCCGGTAAATTGCCGGGGCCTTTCTGTTTTATGCCTCCGGGAATGCCAACCCGGTAGCATTTCAACACAGCTCTCGAGGGAATTATTCCATCTGATCAAACTCATCCTGAGTTAACTGACCATCACTATCCCGATCCAGGTCCATCATCATGTCGCGGGTTTCCTGACCTGACATGGACTTCTCATCGGGGTTACCGGCTGCGGTGCTGCCGTACACGTTCAGCTCGTCCTCGGTGAGGACCCCGTCCTGGTTGGCATCAAGCTCATCAAAGGACATGGATTGCATACCGTGCCCTGTGGTTTCGCTTTTTTGCATTTGGTCACTGCTGCCCTCCATTGCATCTTTTTCGGTCTCGTCAGAACCGGCAGCGGAAACGGCCGGAATGCAGAGCGCCATGGACATCATGGTGGCAAGGCTCAGGGTTTTAACACTCATCAGACACCTCCTTGATCATTTTTTGATCTATGGTTGACTGCATTTTCAATTAAGGACCCAATTTCGATAAAACGCCAATGACGCTTTAGTAACCTGCGGGCAACGCTTAGTTCAGGAAAGAATAGAGTCGTTATCCGCTCCCAGCGCCCTGCCCACATGCTTCGCGGAACAGGGGGTCTGGCTGAACTTGATGGGGTAGCCAATCTGCCTCTGTTCACTGCCATCTTCCCGATCCACACCGATCACCATTTCCCTCTCCTTTAATTGGGGATGCTCTGCCGCCTCGGAGATGGTCAATACCGGTTCCACACACGCGTCCTGATCCGCAAAGATCTCCTGCCATTGCGCGAGTGTTTTCTCGGCAATTTTCTCTTTCAGGGCCGCTTTCATTTTTTGTTGGTGTTCCGGGTTCTGGCTGAGGGCAAAGCTCTTTATGTCGGGCAGGCCCAGGATGTCGCACAGCCGGGATGAAAACTGGGGCTCCAGGCTGCCGACGGACAGCCAGCGGCCATCGCGGGTCTGGTAGTAATCGTAGAAACTGCCGCCATTGAGAAGGCTGCTTTCCGGTGTTTGCTCCTGACCACCGGCCAGGCAGGCAGCGCCGGACATGGCGTTAAGAGCGAAGGCCGCGTCGGTCATGCTGATATCGACAAACTGTCCTTCCCCGGTCTGCTGCCGATGAACAACCGCCGCAAGAATCCCCATCACCGCGTGGTGGGAGCCGCCGGCCACATCAGCAATCTGGATGCCCATGGGCGGTGGGCCGCTGTCCGCACGGCCACAATGGCTGGATACACCGGCGAGAGACAGGTAATTGATGTCGTGGCCCGCGCGGTTTTTGTAGGGGCCAGTCTGGCCATAGCCGGTGATGGCGCAGTAGATCAGCTTCGGGTTAATGGCCTTGAGGGTGTCGTAGCCTATGCCCAGGCGGTCCATCACACCCGGACGGAATTGCTCGATGACGATGTCAAAGTCCTGCACCATTTCCTTGATAACGTCGGCACTGCCCTCTTTCTTGAGGTCGAGGCCGAGTGACCGCTTACCACGGTTCAGGTACGCGTGGGCCGTGCTGGTTCCGCCGTCGTGGGGCGGCATGACCCGGGTCAGCTCCATTCGGTCCGGCGCTTCCACACGCAGCACGTCCGCTCCCATGTCCGCCAGCAGCATGGTGGCGTAGGGTCCGGGCAGCAGGGTGCTGAAGTCGAGCACTTTCAGGGAAGTCAGTGGGCCTGGCATGTTGTTCTCCTTGTTGGTGGTTACTTCTATGCTGACGGTTTTTCCCGATGGGGCCAACTGCGGGTTCCGTCATTCCAATTGGCCATTTCTTCCAGCTTTTGAGGCGCCTGCAGGTTGCATTGTAGCCGGGGGGTTTTATGATGGGCTTCGTTTTCCAGGAAATAGCGAGTGGCATGTCAAACCTGACGGTTTCCCGGCACTTTGTTGAGGCATCCCTGATTGGCGCGGAGCGCGCCGGCTATGACACCCGCGATATGCTGCGGGAAGCCGGCATCTCGCCGGATTTGCTGAAAATTGAGATGGCCCGGGTCAACAGCGATCAGTTCAGCCGGCTGATGCAGGTCATCTGGAGCCGTATGGACGACGAGTTCATGGGTTTCGGGCCAAGGCAATGCCGTGCCGGCACGTTCGCCACCATGTGTGCCCTGGTGATTGACTGCCCCAACCTGGAGGCGGTCTACCGGCAGGCGTTCCAGTTCTCTCGCCTGTTCGAGCCCATGGTGTCCATGGAACTGGAAGTGGATGACCAGGTGGCCCGCCTGGTAACGGTGATTGAGGGGGATATCAATGATCCCCGGTATTTTATGCGGGAAAGCCTGCTGGTGATCTGGCACCGTCTGGGTAGCTGGCTGGTCGGCCAGCCGGTGGAGTTGCTGAAGGCTGAATTCAACTACCCTCGCCCCGATCACGGCGATGAATACCGCCACATTTTTCACTGCCCACTGGCATTTGAGACCGAACGCACCGCCCTCACCTTCGACAAGCGCTTTCTGTCAGCGCCGGTGATCCGCGACCGGCCGGAAATGCACCAGTTCCTCAAGACGTCCCCGGCGGATCTGCTGTCACGACCGGATGAAAGCAACACGTTCACCGGCAGGATCCGCGCCCTGATTGGCCGCGACTTCTCCAAACCCCTGCCGGATTTCGAGTGGATTGCCACCGAGCTGCACACCAGCCCGCAAACCCTGCGCCGACGACTGAAGCAGGAAAACACCTCGTTTCAGGAAATAAAGGATCTGCTGCGACGGGACATGGCGATTTACTATCTGGGCCGGCAGGATCTGCCGATCAATGACAT
Organism: Marinobacter alkalisoli; assembly: GCF_045449855.1. Classification (NCBI taxonomy): domain Bacteria; kingdom Pseudomonadati; phylum Pseudomonadota; class Gammaproteobacteria; order Pseudomonadales; family Marinobacteraceae; genus Marinobacter; species Marinobacter alkalisoli. The sequence continues at coordinate 174,344 of NZ_JBJJLC010000031.1, forward strand.
TGCCACCAAGGTGGGGTTCACGGAACCATCCACCTTTCACCGCGCCTTCAAGAAGTGGACGGGGGTCACCCCCGGCGCCTATCGCGAGGGCGAACGAAGCAGCGCCGGGGATTAGCGGGGCTGATTAACCCGGGGCCTGGAGCGTCTTGATCAGGCGGCCCAGGGTACTGGCAATCTCTTCGGCGCGGTCACGGTTTGGCCCAAGCTTCAGCAACCTGGAGCCATCCCTGGGGTCGTACACCCAGCAGGTCCCTGCGGAAGGCTGACAGTCCCACTCAACCTGGGGGCTGATGCCATACACGTTGATGGACTGGGTGTTCCTGGTGATTCGCTCGTCGTCTTCCCTGCTGGATTCCTGAACTTCGATCTGGCTGTTGCCGGACGCGATCCGGTAGCTCACATCCGCAGGCACGTCGAGCCTGACCACCCGCTGATCGGCCCGCCATCCTGCCACTTCCAGCAGGCTGTTCAGGTGTATGGTCAGTGCTTCACGATCGGAATCCACCAGGTACAACTTGCGCAGGTTCGCCAGCTCCTGCTGACCGGCCGGCTCGATGATAGCGACCGGCTCTCTCTTACTGACCTGGTTCTGGTCTTTACTCGCACGCTCCTTGCGGGACTTCTCAATGGCGGTGATACGCTTAAGCGCATCCCGATAATGGTTGCCTTCGGATCCGGCACGGGAAACGTAAGCCTCCAGGGCCGATTGCGCTTCATTAAAGTGGGAGGATTCCTGCATGACGCGGCCGCGGAAATAGTAGTAGTCCACGGGCTTCTCACCCTCCAGGCCCTGGAGCCGGTTGAGGTATTCACCGGCCTCGCCCCAGTTCTCGGCGGCAACGGCTTCCTCGGTGGCCAGCATCAGGCGGCGGACTTCATGCTCCGGGGCCAGGGAGGTGGCCTGGGCGCCGATGCTTGCCAGCAACGAGGCCAGTACCAGACTACGAGCCAAGTTACGCCCCGTTTGGGATGTTTTTTCCATTACCTCTACTCCTGCTCACTGTCGGCAAATTCACCAGGATCCACTTCGGCCTGATCCATGATGGCCTTTGGTAGTTCTTTTTTAACACGAACCCCAAGCTCCACAAAGCGATTCGCCTGTGAAACCAGGTTTCCCCGCCCCCGGGTCAGGGTGTTCATGGCGGCATCGTAACTGCCCTGCGCCGTATGGAGCTGGGCGCCAAGCTTTTCCATCGACTCCACGAAAACCCGAAGCTTGTCGTACACCGCACCAGCCCGCTCGGCTATGCGCTCGGCGTTCTGGCTTTGCCGTTCATAGCGCCAGATGTTCTCGATGGTGCGAAGGGTGGCCAGTAAGGTGGTTGGTGTTACTACAATAATCTTTCGTTCGAAGGCTTCTGCGAAGAGGTTCTCGTCCTGCTGAAACGCCGCCACAAACGCCGGTTCAATGGGCATGAACAGCAGGACAAAATCCGGGGAGTGAAGACCGTTAAGCTGACTGTAGTCTTTCTCACTCAGGGTGCGGATATGCGTACGAACAGCCTCTACGTGCTGCCTGAGCGCCTCTGTTTTAACGCTTTCATCTTCTTCGTTGATCCACTGTTGGTAGGCGACCAGTGACACTTTGGAGTCCACCACCAGATTGCGGTTGTCCGGCAGGTGCACCACCACATCCGGGCGCAGCAGCTGGTTGTCACCATCCCGGTAACTGCCCTGGGTCTCGTATTCAATACCCTTGCGCAACCCTGAGCGCTCCAACACCCGCTCCAGTATCAGCTCGCCCCAGTTACCCTGAATCTTCTTGTCGCCTTTCAGAGCGCGGGTAAGACTAGCAGCCTCTTCGGTGATTTGTCGGTTAAGGTCCTGTAAGGATTTGATTTCGCTGCGCAATGCCTGCCGGTCCCGGGTTTCCGAGGTGTAGACATCCTCCACACGTTTGCGGAAGTCCTGAAGTTGGTCGCGGAATGGGTTAAGCAGGGTATCCAGACTGGTGCGGGTCTGCTGACTGAAGCGCTCGCTTTTCTGCTCGAAAATGCGGTTGGCCAGGTTTTCGAACTCCTGCTTCAAGGCATCCCGGTTGTGCTCCAGAAGCGCCAGTTTCTCCGAACTGGCACGCCGCTCGCTGGCAAGGTTTACCTCGTACTCACGCAACTGCACCCGGGCATTTGCCAATTCCTCCCCCAGCGATTCCGCCCGCCGCTGTTGTTCGGCTTTCTCTGCCTCAAGCTGACGAATCCTGACACGGTTGCTCCTGACCATCAGCGTAACCAGAAAACCAACCAGCACCACCAGAAACGCGACAACACTGAAAACCACTGGCTGATTCCGGATGATGTCTGTAACGGCTTCGGGCACATTTTCCTCCTGTTGACTGGAACCTTTTTCGTTCAGGCGCGTCCTGATGAATACCCTGAACGCGCAAATCGTGACTGCTTGGCAAAACGGGGGATGACGTTGCATCCACCTATGGACTCAAGTCGTAATATAAACTAAAAGAGTAAAGTGTTCTGTCGAACCGGCGGAATTACCGGTTTTTAACCGGTGGCCGGGATTCCGGAGCGATGAGAGGAGTGGGCATTAATCATGTTGAAAGAGCTCTGGAGAAAACTGGGATCGGAATTTTCCCAATCCGGCTATGCAGGTGGCCAGGGCTGTGGGGCAAACGATGCTCCGGGCGCCAGTTTCCGGCTCCTTCCCCATATCACGCATACCGGTGAGTTCCACCTGGAGCGGCTAACGGCCTTGCTGAAAAGCCGATACAACAAGTCCTTCAATCAGTTAGATGAAACCGCCGATGAGGGCATCCGGGACCTCATCCGCTTCGCGTCCCGCATCCAGGATCAGGATATCCAGCGGGAATTGCTGCTGTTTTATCTGAACTGCTCCCCGGTGATTCAGGAATACCTGCGCTCCGAAGATGTACTCGACCACCAGCACTTCCTCAACAAAACCTGAAAACCGCACAAACCGTAAAAATTTCCTACCCTTAACCAACTGTAAAGCAACCACACACATCGGTTGTTGTATACTCCCCCTGCGAGTATCTTACTGCGGATATTTGCGGGTCTTCACGGCGAACCCAGGCTGATAAACTATCGGTTCGCAGGTTCAGGGGTTATTGATGTTCTCAACGCGTTTTCGATGCGGGAAGCCGCTGGCTGGTCTCGCTATTCTGTTTGTATTGTCAGGCTGCTCCGCGGACCGTTATTTAATGGTGCCCAAGGAAAATCTGGACAAGCTCAACGGTTCTGTTCAGTCCCAGCGCGCTACGCTGGTTACCATGGAGGGGAATGCGGCGTCCCGCCACGAAAAACTGGTGGACCTCAATAACACCTCTACCAAAAGTATTCTGGAAGCCATTGAACAAAAAATCGAAAAGCCCGAGTGCCCGGTGGTCACCGCGCAGGCCTGCCCTCCTGTCATGGATCAACAAGCCAGGGGTCGCGCAGACCGCCTGAAAGGCAAGGTGATTGTTGGTGAGCTTGAAAAATTCTACCTCGCCGGTCCCGGCCTGGTTTACAACGCCCGCATCGACAGCGGCGCGGAAACGTCTTCCATTGACGCCCGCAACATCGCCAGATTCGAACGGGACGGTAACAACTGGGTTCGTTTTGATGTCCCGGTGCCAGACAGCGATCAATACGTCACCATAGAAAAGGAAGTTTCCCGCCGCGTGAAAATCATCCAGTCCAGCGCGGATGAAGCAGATCGCCGTGTGGTTGTCGAACTTCAGTTTGCCATCGGCGACCACCAGCAGGTGGCGGAATTTACCCTGACGGACCGCCAGCACCTGTCGCACAATGTGCTGATCGGACGAAACGTTCTCCGCGACGTGATGTTAATCGACGTCGGCAAGGAGTTCTCCACCAAACTGCCGGAATCCCTCACCAAAAAGAACGGGGATGATTCGTGAATACCCGCTCCCGAATTCCATTTTTCACGGCCATTGCTCTGCTGATACTGGCGGGGACCGCCCTTGCCATCTGGCGCCATGTTGAACTGGGCATTCCCTGGTTCACCGGTGAGCAACATCCAGTCTGGATGGTTGAAGCGAGAATTGACTTCGACGCCGCTAACCAGCCCGTGCTGGCCAGCCTCAATATTCCCGAGCAGTCCCCGGGGTTTCGGATACTTTCCGAACAGGCGGCATCTCCGGGGTATGGCTTTTCGGTAGTCGAGAAAGACGGAAGCCGCCGGGCCGAATGGAGTAAACGGGACGTCTCCGGCCCGCAAACGCTCTACTTCAAGACCCAGTTTATTCCCGACCCCAGCGCCAACCGGGACCGCCCCCGTCGTGCACCAAAGCCCATGGCCGTTTTCTGGGAAGAGCCGCAGGCTACCGCCGTACGGGAAATTCTTCAGCAGGCAGAGGAGCGCTCGAGCACCGCTGAGAGCATGACCCGCGAGCTGATCCGTCTGATGCAGCCTGATGCCCAGGCACAGAACACAACATTGCTGGTGTCCGGAACCAATTATCTGGATCTCCTGGTCCGGATGCTGAACCACGCCGGCATACCGGCCAGGACCGCCGATGGCCTCAAACTGGAAGACGCCCGCCGGCGCCAGGGACTGACGCCCTTCCTGCAAATCTATAACGGTGACGAATGGCTGACCTTTGACCCCCGCTCCGGTGACCAAGGGCTCCCGGAGGACACGCTGCTGTGGCGACAGGGCGCCGAATCCCTGCTGGATGTGATGGGTGGCGGCAACTCCACCGTCAGTTTTTCAATCCTGCGCCAGACAATTCCCGCCCTGCAGCTGGCAGCCATGCAATCCGAGGAGAATGGCTTTGGGTTCCTGAGCCTTTACCAGCTTCCGGTAGAAGAACAAAGCATGTTCCGTATGCTGCTCCTGCTACCGCTGGGCGCTCTCATGGTTGCCTTCATGCGCATTGTCATTGGCATCCGTACCTCGGGCACCTTCATGCCAGTGCTGATTGCCGTGGCGTTCGTCCAGACCAACCTGCTACCGGGGCTGATCGCGTTCACATCGGTGGTTTCCATCGGTCTGCTGATGCGCGGGTACCTGTCCAGCCTGAACCTGTTATTGGTTTCAAGGATTTCCGCCCTGATTATCCTGGTGATATTTATCACTGCCGGCCTGAGTATTGTGGGCTACCAGATGGGGTTCAACACTGGCATGACCGTAACCTTCTTCCCGATGGTAATCATCGCCTGGACCATTGAGCGTATGTCCATCCTGTGGGAAGAAGAAGGAGCCCACGAGGTATTCGTGCAAGGTGCGGGCAGTCTGTTTGTGGCTGTGTGCGCGTTCCTGGTGATGGACGCGCCTCTATCCCGGCACCTGACCTTCAACTTCCCGGAACTGCATTTCGTGGTGCTGGGTCTTATCCTGCTGATGGGTCAATACACCGGTTACAAATTGAGTGAACTTCGTCGCTTCACACCGATGAAGGCTTACGATTGATGGATTGGATATCGCCCCGCGCCCTGACCCGGATGGGCATGCTCAACATGAACCGGCGAAATGTCGATTACATTTCCCGGTACAACGATCGCACCTCCTATCCGCTGGTGGACAACAAGCTGAAAACCAAGCTGGTGGTGGCCGAGTACGGCGTAAAAACCCCCAAGCTGTTGCAGGTGGTTCGCCAACAACACGAGATTCCCCATTTCCGCGATATGGCGGACGAGCTCGCCGGCTTTGCCATAAAGCCGGCCAAAGGCTCCGGCGGCAAGGGCATCACGGTCATCACTGGCCGTGACGAGGAGGAATTCATCAAGGCATCCGGCGCCAGGGTGCCCACAGCTTATCTGGAACGCCACCTGTCCAATATCCTGGCCGGCCTGTACTCCCTGGCAGGAACACCCGATGTGGCGATTGTCGAAAACCTGGTGCAATCGGTGCCGGAACTGGCCAAATACTCCTTTCAGGGCGTTCCCGACATTCGCATTATCATCTTTCAGGGCTATCCGATCATGGCCATGCTCCGGCTGGCCACCACTGCCTCCGATGGCAAGGCCAACCTCCATCAGGGCGCGGTAGGCGTGGGCCTGGACATCGGCACGGGGAGAAGCCTGAACTCCGTACAGTTCAACCGCCCGATCACCCTCCATCCGGATACGGGCCTTGCCCTGGAGAACATCAATATTGACGACTGGGAAGAGATGCTGACCATGGCCTCACGGTGCTATGAAGCAACCGGACTCGGCTACATGGGGGTCGACCTGGTGGTGGATGTCAACGAGGGGCCGTTGTTGCTTGAGCTGAACGCACGCCCGGGGCTGGCCATTCAGATGGCTAATGGCAGAGGCCTGTTACCGCGCCTGCGCACGATTGAGAGCCTCAAGAGACATCATTTCACCCCGGAGGAGCGCGCCCGCTTCGTCATGGAGACTTTCGCCAGTCAGCGATAGCAGACCGGGCAGAAAATGAAGGCAAAAAAAACCGGAGCCCTTGGGCTCCGGTTTTTTATTCAACTGCGAATTATCACAGCTTCCCTTCCGCAACCAGCAGCTTCCGTTCGTGGGTCAGGCCTTTCAACAGCCCCCACGTCATAATGAGCAATATGGCCGTAAACGGCAGGCCTGCCGAAATGGCGCTTGCCTGGATTGCCCCAAGGGCGTCTTCACCACCACCAAAGATCAGCGCAGCGGCAATCGCACCTTCCATGATTACCCAGAATACGCGCTGGGCTGTCGGAGCATCAGTTTTGCCGCCAGCGGTAATACTGTCCACTACCAGCGAGCCGGAGTCCGAAGAGGTCACGAAGAACACCAGCACCAGCACGATCCCGATAAAGGAGATAATGCCGGTCAGCGGCAGGTTGGCAAACATCTGGAACATGGCCAGGGAGACATCGGTCAGCCCTTCTTCTGCCAGCACGCCAACGCCCTGCTGGATCTGCTCCAGAGCGGAGCCACCAAACGCACTCATCCAGACAACGGTGATCACGGTCGGGATGATCAGCACGGCGGTCACGAATTCACGAACCGTACGCCCTTTGGAAACACGGGCGATAAACATGCCGACGAACGGTGACCAGGAAATCCACCATGCCCAGTAGAAGACAGTCCAGCCATGGAACCAGGCTTCGTCTTCACGGCCAAACGGGTTACTCAACGGAATAATGTTTGTCACGTAGGTGGATGAAGTCACCCACAGAGTTTCAATGATGGTCATGGTGGGACCAGCAAAGATAATGAAGAACAGCAGGATGCCCGCCAGGGCCATGTTGAAGTTACTGAGAACCTTCACACCGCCATCAAGGCCACGTAGAACCGAAATCAGAGCAACTGCGGTAACGCCGGTGATAATGGCCATCTGGACATTGATACCGGACGAGATTCCGAACAGATACTCCAGACCTGAGGCCGCCTGCTGGGCCCCAAAACCCAGGGATGTTGCAAGACCAAAAATAGTGGCAAGAACAGCCAGCACATCGATAATGTGGCCGGGCCAGCCCCACACCTTGTCACGCAGCAGCGGGAAGAATGCCGAGCGGATAGTCAGTGGCATGCCCTTGTTGTAGGCAAAAAACGCCAGGGAAAGAGCGACAATCGCGTAGATGGCCCAAGGGTGAAGACCCCAGTGGTACATGGTGGCGCCCATCGCCATTTCATGCGCTGCGGGGGTGTTCGCTTCCACATTAAAGGGCGTTTCATACCACCCGGTGTAATAGGCCGTTGGCTCGGCCACCGCCCAGAACATCAGGCCAATCCCCATACCTGCCGCAAACAGCATGGCAAACCAGGATATGGTGGAGAATTCAGGTTTGGCATCCATACCGCCAATCCGGATTTTACCAACCGGCATGAAAATGAGCGCTATGCACACCACCACGAAAATGTTGGCACTGAGCAGGAAAAACCAGTCAAAGGTGCCGATGATGTTCCATTTCGCACCATCAAGAAGCTCTTTCGACTCGGCCGGAAACATCAGCGTTCCAACCACAAAAACCACCACCAATATCGCCGTAATCGGGAATACCGGTGCATGTAGGTCGAGGCCGAAAGGATTTATATTATCCTGGCCCGCGACGTAATCCGTCTGGTACTCGTCTTTTACAACGTCGCCCACGTGGAGCCTCCTGTTCAGAATGATTACCGAAAATTAAGGTTCACAGGTTACAAGCGCGTCAGTCTAGTGTTTTGAATTCGAAACATCAAAGACACAATTTAGAGTCGCCGCCTCACTGAGCATAGACCAATTTGTCAGGCATCGCCGTTGGGAGAGAAAATCGGTTAATGGTTTTATGCCGTAAGCACGTACACTTACCCGCAAATCGTCAACGCAGAATGAGGACACCATGGAGAAAACCGCCACCTTCCCCCTGAGATATACTGCTTTTGCCGTGAGCATTGCAGGCTTGCTGATCACCATGCCACTCAGCATGTTCCTGGAAGGATGGTACCTGCTCCCGGTTACGTTTGGCGCGCTTACCGTCGTCGGCACATGGGACATGATGCAGCGCCGGCGTACCGTGAGCCGCAACTACCCGATTCTCGCCAACTTCCGCTATTTCCTGGAATCCATTGGTCCGGAGATCCGCCAGTACTTCATCCAGTCCGACACCGAAGAACGGCCCTTCTCGCGGGAACAGCGAACCATCGTCTATCAACGGGCGAAGAACGTGCTCGACAAGCGTCCTTTCGGTTCCCAGTTGGGCATGTATGACCAGGGCTACGAGTGGATGAACCATTCCCTGAATCCGACACGTCTGGAAAACAGCGACTTCCGGATTCTTATTGGCAAACAATGCCAGAAGCCATACAGCGCCAGCGTATTCAACATTTCCGCCATGAGTTTTGGCTCCCTCTCCGCCAATGCCATCCTGAGCCTGAATACTGGCGCGAAGATGGGTAACTTCTACCAGGACACCGGGGAGGGGTCGATCTCCCGCTACCACCGCGAGCCCGGCGGCGACCTGGTGTGGGAAATCGGCTCCGGCTACTTCGGCTGCCGCCACCCGGACGGCACCTTCAACGAAGACATGTTTGTGAAAAATGCCACCCTGGACCAGGTGAAAATGATAGAGCTCAAACTATCTCAGGGGGCAAAACCGGGGCATGGAGGAATTCTCCCCGGCGCTAAAGTGACGCCGGAGATCGCGGAAGCCAGGGGCGTGGCCGTGGGTGAAGACGTCGTATCTCCGGCCAGGCACTCGGCATTCAATACCCCCATTGAAATGCTGGCATTCATCGAACGCCTGAGGGAGCTTTCCGGCGGCAAGCCCGTGGGCTTCAAGCTGGCCATCGGGCACCCCTGGGAATGGTTTGCGATCGTCAAGGCCATGCTGAAAACCGGCATGAAACCGGACTTCATCGTGGTGGATGGCGGCGAAGGCGGCACCGGCGCCGCACCCCTGGAGTTCATTAACCGCCTGGGCATGCCCATGAAGGAAGCGTTGCTGCTGGTACACAACACCCTGGTAGGCACCAACCTGCGGGAAGACATCGCCATCGGCGCCGCGGGCAAGATTACGTCGGCCTTCAATATCGCCCGTACCCTGGCCCTCGGCGCGGACTGGTGCAACGCGGCCCGGGGCTACATGTTTTCGCTGGGGTGCATCCAGGCTCTGAACTGTCATACCGGACACTGCCCCAGCGGGGTAGCCACACAGGATCCCCGCCGCGGCAACAAGCTGGATGTTGAAGATAAAAGCCGGCGTGTCTACAGCTATCACAAGAACACCCTGTGTGCCCTGCAGAACCTGCTTGAAGCCTCTGGCCTGAACCATCCATCCGAGCTTGGGCCAGAGCACATCATTCAACGAACCTCAAAGACTGAGGTGCAGTCCTATATGGACATGCTCCCCTTCCTCGCGCCTGGCGCATTACTGGAAGGGAAAACCGGCCTTAGCGTATTCGACAAATACTGGCCGGAAGCACAGCCGGATACCTTCGGACCACCGGAATTCATCGTTAAGCTACGAGAAACCAAGCTCCATTAAAATCCGGCTTAAACGCCAAAAGCCTGTTTATTTTTGGTTTGGGCTCGTGTAGACTTCGCTCCCGCTAAGCCACTGAGATTTCTCCCAAGTTTCTCTCTGGCCAATAGCATTTCGGGGCGTAGCGCAGCTTGGTAGCGCATCTGCATGGGGTGCAGAGGGTCGCAGGTTCAAATCCTGCCGTCCCGACCAATTCAAAGGCCGTCATTTCAATACGTTGATGACGGCCTTTTTCATTGCTGGCACAATTTCAGCACACTTTTCCTCATTGGTCGCCGGCTTTCAGGCTTCACCATCTTGTAATTCCTTTCATTTCCGGCAACACTCAGAATCCTTAACAAAAACACCCATGCGTTCTTCTTGTTGCTGGCGCTCTCATGTCCATGCTTGACTATGTAGTCCCCTACGACTTCTCTGCACTGACCGTACTGAGCTACCTGCTGGTACTGGCATTCTATGGTTATGGCATTCTCCGGATGCCGGAAAGTGACCGCCCGGGCAGCGGTCGCATCCTGACGTTCGTGCTGGGCGTAATGCTTTGCTACGGCGTTATGCAGACCCGTTTTGATTACTATTCCCAATACATGTTTTTCGTGCACCGGGGTCAGCACCTGATCCTCCACCACCTGGGCCCTTTCCTGATTGCACTGTCCAACCCGTTACCGGTGATGCGCTTCTGGTACGACCGGATAAGCCCCGGACTTAAAGGCGCCCTGAAACCCGTGGGTTTTGTGTACCGTTGCCTCCAACAGCCATTGGTTGCCTCCGTGTTGTTCGTGGGTCTGATCTATTTCTGGCTATGGCCACCCATCCACTTTGACGCGATGCTAAGCCGTAATCTCTACTGGATCATGAACTGGAGCATGCTGCTGGATGGCCTGCTCTTCTGGTGGCTGATCTTTGACCCTCGATCTCCGGCCCTCAGCTCCGCTCTGGGCTATGGCAAGCGCATGCTGATTCTCGCTCTGGTCGCGATACCTCAGATGATCCTCGGGGCCACCATCGTGTTTTCCCGGGGCATGGTGTACGACGTCTACGAAGTGTGTGGCCGGGCATGGCCCATGGAACCGGCAACCGACCAACTGATCGGAGGGCTGCTGACCTGGATACCGCCCGCGATGATGAGCATCCTGGGTATTCTGATTATCCTGCGACGGGCGATGCACGAAGATGGCAAATACCCGACCCGATCCACCACGATCAAGGTGACGACTTCATGAGCTTCCACTTTCCCGCAAACCTTCGGTCATGGCTCAACCTGCCCCTGCTTCTGGCCACAACTTTCGTGCTGGGCGGCTGCCTGGGAGAGGATGACTCATGGCACGGCAAGGATATTCAGGGCCTGATGCCAGGGTTGGCCTTTGAACTGACGGACACCTCGGGCGAAACCGTCAGCGCGGGAGAACTGGACGGGCAGATACGGTTGCTGTTTTTCGGCTTCACTTCCTGCCCGGATGTCTGCCCGACCACACTCCAGAAGCTCAGCCAGGCCATAAAAGCCATGCCGTCGGAACTGCAGTCACAGACGCTGGCCCTGTTTGTCAGTGTCGACCCCAAGAGAGACACCCCGGAGCGTCTGGCCAGTTACGTAGATTTTTTTGGAAAGCGGATCGTGGGCCTGACCGGTGACGAGCCAGAGTTGCGTGAGCTTGCCAAGCGCTATCGCACCACCTTCGGCTACGACGAGCCCGACGCTGACGGTAACTACGCCGTCTCTCACAGCAGCGCTGTGTATGTATTTGACCGGGACGGCGAAGCCCGCCTGCTGATCAGGCCAGACCTGAGCGCTGACCAGATTCGCCAGGACCTTATTGCACTGGCCAGGGAAAACTCCTGACGCTCTGTTGCAGCCAGGGGCCCCCTACCTCTGGGGCAATGGAATAAACTCCACCTCGTCCCCGGGCACCTTATCAAACCGGCCTTCTGTCCAGTCACTTTTGGCCTGTTCAATGCGTTCCTTGCGGCTGGACACGAAGTTCCATTCGATAAACCGCTTGCCCAGGGGCTCGCCACCGATCAGTGCAATCCGGGATTCTTCCACAGCCGTGATCGCGATACCCGGCTGGTTGGCGAAGATCGTCATGGACTGGGCAGGCAGGTCGGTATCCTGGGCTTTCAGGGCGCCACTGGCGACGTAGACCGCTCGCTCCTCGGCTTCTGGCAGGCTCAGGGTTTGTCCAGGCTGTAAATGGGCCTCCACATACAGGGTGTCGGAGAAAAGCCGGACCGGGGATGTCATGCCGTAGGCACTCCCCATCATCACTCTCACGGGTACGCCGTCCACTTTTACCGCAGGTATGTCCTCACTCGGGTAATGATGGAACGACGGCTCAACCTCTTCGTTCTGCTCCGGCAGGGCCAGCCAGAGCTGTAAACCATCGAGCGTGTGGTCTGTCGCGGTTACTTCCGGGCGCTCCCGCTCGGAATGCACCATGCCGCTCCCCGTTACCATCAGGTTGATATCCCCCGGACGAATGGGCTGCAGGCTCCCCAGGGAATCCCGGTGCAGGATCTCCCCTTCGAACAGGTAAGTGACGGTGGCAATACCAATATGCGGATGAGGCCGCACATTGATCCCCTGCCCTGCTGGAAAGTGCGCCGGCCCCATGTGATCGAAGAAGATCCAGGGCCCGACCATTTTGCGTTTCGCCGTAGGCAACAATCGCCTGACGGAAAAGCCACCAAGATCGGTCTCTCTCGGCATGAGAATCAACTCTACCGCACTGCAAGGGGAGGAAACCGCATCACAAGCCTGTTCGGCTTCAGCCATTGTGTTACTCACGACGTCACTCCTTTCATTGATTCAGCGCATGGCCTTGAGTGCCTGCGCCCATTTGGCCATCTCTTCCAGCATGGCCTTGCCCGAGCTTTCGTGGTGCTCAGAGGCATTGAAGGTTTTATTCTCGTCAATTTGTTCCCACGGCATCTGCACCATGACACCCTCGACCATCGGCATCATTTTCAAGGTCGTGACCAGTTGCTTTGACATCTGTGCCGACCTCAAACCACCAGAGACACCGCCGTAACTCACGAAGCCACAGGGTTTGTAGTTCCATTCGCTGTAGACATAATCAAGTGCGTTGACGAACGCCGGAGACGGACAGTAATTGTATTCGGGGACCACAAACGCGTAGGCGTCTGCCGCGGCAACGCTCCGGGACCATGCCTTGGTATGTTCATGCTCGTACTGCTGCATGCGCGGATGCCTGGGCTCATCGTAGACTGGCAGGTTGAAGTCAGCCAGATCCACCAGACTGCTCTCAAACTGCCCCTGACTGTTGGCAAAGTCATGGAACCAGGTGGCGACCGCAGGGCCAACCCGGCCCGGGCGGGTACTGCAGATAATGGTATGAAGTTTCAAGGCCATAATCTTGTTTCCTTTGTATGGGCTAAAAGCGAGGCAACACCCATCAGCATAGTCGATGCCAGAACCAGGCATAAAAAAACCGAAGGCGAACCTTCGGTTTTTTCGTCTGATCCGCCGCAATCAACGCAGTGGAGCGTTCAACACATCCAGCACTTCTTCCAGCTCGGTGATCATCTGCCGGATAAGCTGCTTGTACTGGGAGGTGTCGTCTTTCACCTCATGACTGCTCAGCTTCTGCTTGGCGCCACCAATGGTGTAGCCCTGATCGTACAGCAGGCTGCGGATCTGGCGAATGGTTATGACATCCGCCCGCTGGTAATAGCGGCGATTCCCACGGCGCTTGACCGGCGACAACTGCGGGAATTCCTGCTCCCAGTAACGGAGTACGTGCGCTTTTACGGCACACAGCTCGGCCACTTCACCAATCGTGAAGTAGCGCTTACCCGGAATAGCGGGTAACTCGTTGTTATGACTCGGTTCCAGCATACGTTTCTACTTTCTGTTTTAATTTTTGTCCTGGACGAAACGTAACAACCCGCCGTGCACTGATCGGTATTTCCTCACCAGTTTTCGGATTCCGTCCCGGCCGCTGCTTTTTGTCGCGCAGGTCAAAGTTCCCGAAACCGGACAACTTCACCTGTTCGTTATGGCTGAGTGCGCCTCTGATCTCATCGAAAAAAGCTTCCACCATTTCCTTGGCTTCGCGTTTGTTCAGGCCCAGTTCCTCGTACAAGCGCTCGGCCATTTCCGCTTTCGTCAAAGCCGCCATCTGTTAACTCCTCAGTGTTGCCCCCAGCTCTTCCTTCAATGCCTCAATCACACCGTTGAAGAGTGAGTGCACCTCTTCTTCGTTAAGCGTGCGATCAGGATGCTGCCAGAAAAGGCTCAGGGCAAGGCTGCGGTTACCTTCACCCAGGCTTTCGCCTTCATAGACATCAAACGCACGTAACGCCGTCAGGCACTCGCCGGCATGCTTTTTGGCTACACGCTCCACATCGGCAAACGCCACATCGTTTCCGATAATAATAGCCAAATCTCGCCGAACTTCAGGGAATTTTGAAATTTCTTTGAAATTAGGCACATATCCAGAGACGATCGAATTCAAGGATAGCTCAAACATCAGGATCGTGCCATTAAGTTCAAGATTTTTCTGAACTTGTGGATGTAACGTTCCGATCCAGCCAACCTGTTCACCATCTCGTAACAGCTCTGCCGTTTGTCCCGGATGCAACGCCGGGTGCTGACTGGCCAGGAACTGAATCTCGATCCCCAGGAGACGGAACAGGCTTTCCAGCTCCCCTTTGACGTCAAAAAAGTCAGCTGCTCTGCGACCATTCACCCAGTTTTCAGGCTGTTGCGAGCCAACCACGACACCCGCCAGCATCGGTTGCTGGTCAATGGCATCGCCATCTTTTAAAAAGCGCAGGCCGGTTTCGAACAAGCGGATACGCGGCTGTTGCCGGTTCTGGTTATGGGCCACGGTTTTCAGCAGTCCGCTCCACAGGCTGGTACGCATCACCGACAGGTCCGAGGAAATCGGGTTGGCCAGCTCGATGCCCTCACGATCCGGATCGACCAGTTGCTGAACCTTTGGGTCCACAAAACTGTAGGTCACGGCTTCCTGGTAGCCGCAAGCAACAAAGTAGTTCTGGATTGCCGATACCGGGCGAACCGCCTCTTCCTGGGGGCGCAGCCCCAGGGCCCCTGTCGGTTCGGTGACAGGCAGATTGTTGTATCCGTAGATCCGGCCAATCTCTTCAATCAGGTCTTCTTCGATGGAGATATCCGGGCGGAAAGTGGGCACATGCACGCGCCAGCCATCTTTCAACAGCTTGTCGATGTGCAGTCCCAGCCGGCTCAGGATCTCTTCGACCGTCGTGCGGTCAATGGCCAGGCCCAGGACATCGGCCACACGCTGCTCCCGCAGGTCGATGGTACGATCCCCCGGCAGATGTTCGTCACTGGCAACTTCAACAATCTCACCAGGCTCACCGCCGACGATGTCCATCAACAACGCCGTGCAACGCTCCATGGCATCGCGGGCGAGCTCATAATCCACACCCCGCTCGAAGCGATGAGAGGCATCGGTATGCAGGCCATAGTGGCGTGCCTTGCCGGCGAGAGAAACAGGCTCGAAATAGGCAGATTCGAGCACCAGATCACGGGTCCTTGCGCTCACGCCTGAATGCTCGCCCCCCATAATACCCGCAATAGCCACGGGCTTTTCATGGTCTGCAATCACCAGGGTATCGGCAGTCAACTCCACTTCCTGGCCGTCCAGCAACACCAGCTTTTCGCCCTGCTCTGCCATCCGCACCACGATGCCTCCCTTGATCTCGTCCCGATCAAAGGCGTGCATGGGCTGACCCAACTCCAGCATGACGTAGTTAGTGACGTCCACCG
Source organism: Marinobacter alkalisoli (assembly GCF_045449855.1). Classification (NCBI taxonomy): domain Bacteria; kingdom Pseudomonadati; phylum Pseudomonadota; class Gammaproteobacteria; order Pseudomonadales; family Marinobacteraceae; genus Marinobacter; species Marinobacter alkalisoli. Next base: position 189,985 of record NZ_JBJJLC010000031.1, read on the forward strand.
CCGCATCAATTGAGCGGATACCGGAGCGCCGGAGCTTCTCCTGCATCCACAACGGGGATTCCGCCAGCAGGTTCACATTACGCAGAACCCGCCCCAGGTAACGGGGGCACCCAGCCGGGGCTGTCACGGCAATATCCGGCACTTCGGAATGGACCGCTGCAACCGGTTCAATCACCGGCGCTTCGACCAGCAGGCTGTTGAGCACACCCACTTCACGGGCAATGCCCTTGATGGACAGGCAATCCGCACGATTGGGGGTGAGGTCGACATCAATGGTCACATCGTTGAGCTTAAGATAATCAATTAGATCCCGGCCCGTAGGTGCATCCGCAGGCAACTCCATCAACCCGTCACTGTTATCCGACAGCCCCAGCTCTGACTCGGCACACAACATGCCCTCGGAGGGCTGCCCACGCAGCTTGGCTTTCTTGATCCTGAAATCACCAGGGAGCACGGCGCCCACAACGGCAAAAGGAACCTTGAGTCCGTCACGCACGTTCGGCGCACCGCAAACCACTTGCACCGTGTCCTGGCCATTGCTGACCTGGCATACGCGAAGCTTGTCGGCATCGGGATGGGGCTCGACGGAGAGCACTTCCCCGACGACGACACCGCTGAATTGCCCTGCAACTGGCTCGAATCCGTCCACTTCCAGACCCGCCATGGTGATCTGATCCATCAACGCCTGGGAGTTGAGTGTCGGGTTAACCCATTCGCGCAGCCACTGTTCACTGAATTTCATGGTATTTGCCTTGTCCTGATGCGGTTTTGCCTGTTGATTCGATTACCTGTTTGATCGCCGTGTTATCGGAACTGGCGCAGGAAGCGCAGGTCGTTCTCGAAAAACATACGCAGATCACTCACGCCGTAGCGAAGCATGGCCAAGCGCTCTACACCCAGGCCAAAGGCAAAGCCACGGTATTCCTCGGCATCAATACCGCAATGTTCAAATACTTTCGGGTGCACCATTCCACAGCCCATGACTTCCAGCCACTTGATGCTGCCGTCAGCCTCACGCCCCCACTCGATGTCCACTTCCGCGGACGGCTCGGTGAACGGGAAGTAAGACGGCCGGAACCGCACCTCCAGGTCGCGCTCGAAGAACACACTGAGGAACTCTTCCACCGTGCTCTTGAGGTCGGCAAAGCTGACGTCTTTCTCCACCAGCAGCCCTTCCACCTGATGGAACATGGGGGTATGGGTCATGTCGGAGTCGCAACGATAGACCCGCCCCGGGCATATCATGCGGAACGGAGGCTTGCCCGCCGCCATGGTGCGGATTTGCACCGGCGAGGTGTGGGTACGCAGCAAAGTGCCCGGATTAAAATAGAAGGTATCGTGCATGGCACGGGCCGGGTGATGACCGGGAATATTGAGGGCTTCGAAGTTATGGTAGTCATCTTCGATTTCAGGGCCCTGCTCCACGGTATAGCCCGCACGGGAGAAGAACTGTTCGATGCGTTGCAGGGTGCGCGTCACCGGGTGGAGACCGCCCAGATCCTGACCGCGGCCTGGCAGGGTCACGTCAATGGATTCACTGGCCAGCTTCTGCTCAATCGCTGCGCGCTCCAGGTCCGAGCGGCGGGCATTGATGGCCTGCTCCACTTGCCCCTTGGCCTCGTTGATTTTCTGGCCGGCAGCGGGGCGCTCTTCCGCGGAAAGCTTGCCCAGCGTTTTCGCCTGCTGGGTGATCACACCCTTCTTGCCAAGGTATTCGACACGAATTTGATCAAGTGCCTGCAAGCTGTCGGCGCTTTCTACCGCAGCCAACCCGTCCTGAACCAGTTGCTCCAGGTTTTCCATTGACCCTGCTCCAAACCAGAAATGGGAGTACTAAAACCAGTATCTATAAACAAAACCAGTACTTATAAACAAAAATAGGGGAAGAGCGCGCCCTTCCCCTATTAGAGGACGCCACCATGAAACCATGAGGACGTCCGGATCGATCAATAATCGATGAAAGAGCTTAAGCGATCACAGGGACGCTTTGGCCTTCTCAACTACGGCAGCAAATGCCTGCTGCTCGTTCATGGCCAGATCGGCCAGAACCTTACGATCGATCTCAACGTTAGCCTTCTTCAGACCAGCGATCAGACGGCTGTAAGACAGACCGTTGGCGCGGGCACCCGCGTTGATACGGGCAATCCACAGTGCGCGGAATGCGCGCTTACGGTTACGACGGTCACGGTATGCATACTGACCGGCTTTGATAACCGCCTGTTTGGCTACACGATAAACGCGGCTACGCGCTCCGTAATAACCCTTGGCCTGACTGAGAATCTTCTTGTGACGACGACGTGCTACCACGCCACGTTTTACACGAGCCATACTTTAATCCTTCTACCTTTAAACCTTTGCAGGAATGGTTAGCGGCTGAATCAGCACGCCGTCATACGCTTGATGGAAGCCACGTCAGACTTGGCAATCAGCTTGGTACCACGGAGCTGACGCTTACGCTTGGGGCTCTTCTTGGTCAAGATATGACTGGTGAAGGACTGCTTGTGCTTGAAGCCAGTGGCGGTTTTCTTGAACCGCTTGGTAGCTCCGCTTTTGGTTTTCATCTTAGGCATTTTTAAAACTCCGCATTCTATTTTTAAATAAAACAAAATGTGCCCCTGAACGACAAATCCCCCGCAGACGCGGGGGATCATCACCCGATCAGGTTCACTTCTTTTTGCGGGGAGCCACAATCATGGTCATCTGCCGGCCTTCCATTTTCGGCCGCATCTCAACCGTTGCAATCTCTTCGATGTCCGTTTCGATCCGACCCATGAGCTTCATACCGATTTCCTGGTGTGCCATCTCACGGCCACGGAAACGAATCGTGATCTTGCCGCGGTCCCCGTTTTCAAGGAAACGTACCAGGTTGCGTAGTTTGACCTGATAATCCCCTTCTTCAGTTCCTGGACGGAACTTAAGCTCTTTGACCTGCGTCTGCTTCTGCTTTTTCTTGGCAGCCGCCTTGGCCTTCTTATCTTCGAAGACCTTCTTGCCGTAATCCATTATCTTACAGACGATCGGATCGGAATCCGTAACCTGTACCAGATCAAGAGTGGCTTCTTCCGCCTGCTTCAAGGCCTCTTCGATCGGAACAATTCCCACCTGGGTGCCTTCGGCATCAATCAGGCGGACTTCAGTTGCGTCAATGTTGTCATTGATCGGCGCCTTTGGTGTGCGCCCACCCCGATTCGCTCGCTGTTTAATAATCAGATCTCCGTTTTGGTTCTGCCCTTGCGTTGAATGTCATCAGCCAGCAGCTGTTCGAACGCTTCAAGCGACATAGTTCCCAGATCTTCACCTTTGCGGGTTCTCACCGCAACAGCGTTGTTCTCGATTTCTTTGTCACCGACAACAATCAAAAAGGGAACTTTATTAATAGTGTGCTCGCGGATTTTAAAGCCGATCTTCTCGTTTCTCAAGTCAGCATTAACCCTATAGCCCAAAGAATCCCACTTTTTCGCCAGATTCTGACAATAATCACGCTGATTATCGGTGATATTGAGGACCGCAACCTGGGTTGGTGCCAGCCAGGTGGGGAATGCGCCTTCGTATTCCTCGATGAGGATACCAATGAAACGTTCGAACGACCCGAGCACTGCCCGGTGCAGCATGACCGGCGTCTTGCGCTCGGAATTATCTGCCACATACTGGGCGCCAAGGCGGCCCGGCATGGAAAAATCGACCTGAATGGTACCGCATTGCCATACCCGACCGATACAGTCTTTCAGGGAGAATTCAATTTTCGGGCCATAGAATGCGCCCTCACCCGGCAACAGTTCCCAATCCACGCCTTCCCGGTTCAGTGCTTCTTCCAGGGCCGCTTCTGACTTGTCCCATACTTCATCGGAGCCTACACGCTTCTCCGGACGGGTCGACAGCTTGTAGAGGATCTGGTCAAAACCGAAGTCCTTGTACACCTCGTGGAGCAGGTCGATAAAGCGCGACACTTCCTCCTGAATGGCGTCTTCTTCGCAGAAGATGTGGGCATCGTCCTGGGTAAAGCCGCGAACACGCATCAGCCCGTGCAGCGCGCCAGAGGCCTCGTTCCGGTGACAGGAGCCGAATTCAGCGAGGCGCAGCGGCAGGTCCTTGTAACTTTTCAGACCCTGGTTGAACACCTGGATGTGGCACGGGCAGTTCATCGGCTTGATGGCAAAGTCGTGCTTTTCGGACTCGGTGGTGAACATGTCGTCGTGGAACTTGTCCCAGTGACCGGATTTTTCCCACAATGCCCGGGAAACCACCTGGGGCGTCTTGATTTCCTTGTAGCCGTGACGGTGCAGGATATCGCGCATGTACTGCTCGATTTCCTGATACAGGGACCAGCCATCCGGATGCCAGAACACCATCCCCGGGGCTTCTTCCTGCATATGGAACAGGTGCAGCTTCTTGCCGATCTTGCGATGGTCCCGCTTTTCAGCCTCTTCCAGGCGATGCAGGTAGGCCTTCAAATCCTTCTTGTTGCCCCAGGCGGTGCCATACACCCGCTGGAGCTGCTCGTTGCCGGTATCCCCCCGCCAGTAGGCGCCAGCCACCTTGGTCAGCTTGAACGCCTTGAGCTTGCCGGTATTGGGCACATGGGGCCCACGGCAGAGATCAATGAAATCACCCTGACGGTAGAAAGACAGGTCTTCATCACCGGGAATGTCCTCGATGATACGCACCTTGTATTCCTCGCCCATATCGTCAAAGAGCTTTACCGCCTCTTCCCGGGACATCACCGAACGTGACACCGGAATGTCCTGCTTGGCCAACTCTTCCATACGCTTTTCAATGCGCGCCAGATCTTCGTTGGTAAACGGACGGTCAAACTTGAAATCGTAGTAGAAGCCGTTATCGACCACCGGCCCAATAGTCACCTGGGCTGCCGGGAACAACTCCTTGACTGCCATAGCCAGCAGGTGGGCAGTGGAATGGCGGATAATATCCACGCCATCTTCATCCCGCTCAGTCACAATGGCAAGATCAGCGTCATCTTCAATCTGGAAACTGGTGTCCACCAATTTGCCATTGACGCGTCCGGCAAGGGCAGCCTTGGCAAGACCTGCGCCGATATCAGCGGCAACGTCGTGGACGGTAACGGCTTCGGCAAAACTTCGGTGGCTGCCGTCCGGCAGGGTTACTACGGGCATGATTATCTCCTGTGGGTCTCAGCGGTGATCCGTACCAAAGATCACGTGTTGGCGGCCATCCGTGATACAAACCACGGGCCGCATTCGCAGCGGAGTTTAACAGAAAAAAACCCGGCAGGTTAATGCCGGGTTTTTCCTGACAGTCAGAGCAATCAAGCCGTTGCGGCAGCGGCGTCTTCCTTGCTCTTGCGCCGCAACTGGCCGAAGGCCAGCAACCCGAGCAGAATCAGGGCGGGGATGAACATGATTTCCCGGGGGGGACGTTCCAGCTCTACCTGAACGGCGTCTATTGTCCAGCCGAACTGGATGCCGGCATCCTCTGCCGGACTTCCAAATCCGACGAATTCAACCGCCATACGATCGCCATCGGTCCGCAATTCCAGACCAGCATTCATTAGCCGCTCTTCTGGCGAATCGCCTTCAGGGATTTCGAGCTTGAGGTACGTGGTTACGTCACTGCCGTCCAGCGACATGCCCGACGCTTTCAGTATAATGGGATTATCCGCAGGCACTGTCTCCACATACTCCATGATCTCCACGCCGGGACGGTCCTCGGTGGGAGGATAGACCATGTCCCACCAGAAGCCGGGCCGGAACAGGGTGAAAGTAATGAGCAGAAGCAACAGCGATTCCCACTTGTAGCTCTTGGTAAACCAGTATCCCTGAGTGGCCGCCGAAAACACCAATATCGCCGTCACAGCGCTGGCAATGGTAATCAGCAGATCCAGCCATCCGGTCAGCCCGATCAGCAACAACTGGGTGTTGAAGATAAACATGAACGGCAGGATCGCCGTCCGGATGTCGTAGGTGAAACCCTGGATACCGGTTCGTATGGGATCGGCCCCGGATATGGCGGCAGCCGCGTAGGCTGCCAGCCCCACAGGCGGCGTATCGTCCGCGAGGATGCCAAAGTAGAACACGAACAGGTGAACCGCAATCAGCGGAACAATCAACCCGTTCTGAGCGCCCAGAGTGACGATGACCGGCGCCATCAGGGTAGATACCACAATGTAGTTTGCGGTGGTGGGCAACCCCATCCCCAGAATCAGACTGATGACCGCAGTGAAGATCAGCATCAGCAACAGGTTGCCACCGGACAGGAATTCCACGAATTCCGTCATGACCAGACCGATGCCCGTGAGGGTGACGGTACCAACCACAATGCCTGCGGTTGCAGTCGCAACACCAATACCCACCATATTGCGTGCGCCGGTGGACAACGAATGGGCCAGGTCCAGCATGCCGGTTTTGAAGCTTTCAAGGAGGGCACCCTGCTTACGGAAAAACGCCCTCAACGGCCGCTGGGTAACCACGATGAAAATCATAAAAACAGTGGCCCAGAACGCGGACAACTGAGGAGAAAAACGCTCTACCGTCAGACACCAGACCAGAACAACCACTGGCAGCAGGTAGTACAAACCGGTTTTGACCGTCGGCCCCATCTCCGGAAGCTCGCCCATGTCGGCGTTCGGGTCATCGATATCCAGTTCCGGAAAACGCGTCGCGTAGGCCACGAGCCCCACGTATACGAGCAGGAGCAACGGCCCCAGAACCCAGACAGCCGCTTCGCCAAGCCAGATTTTCATCCAGCCAATGCCGTAATAGACCGCAAGCGTCAGTACACTGAGGCCGATCAGGAGGACCACCCAGTTCAACATTCTCTGGGCAAGCGTCGGGCGATTCAGGCGCTCAACGCCCTTCATTTTGAGCTTGCAGGCTTCCAGGTGAACAATGTAAATCAGCGCGACATAGGAGATCAGCGCTGGCAGGATGGCGTGCTTGATCACCTCAAGATAGGAAATGCCCACATACTCGACCATCAGAAACGCGGCGGCGCCCATGATAGGCGGGGTCAACTGACCATTGGTTGAGGCGGCAACCTCGACCGCACCGGCTTTGGTTGCCGGAAAGCCCACTCGCTTCATCAGCGGAATCGTGAACGTGCCGGTAGTCACCACGTTGGCGATAGAGGAACCTGAAATCACCCCGCTCAAACCACTGGAGACCACCGCAGCCTTGGCCGGCCCGCCACGCATGTGCCCGAGGCCTGCATAGGCCACTTTGATAAAGTAGTTACCGGCCCCCGCCCGCTCAAGCAGGGCGCCAAACAGTACAAACAGGAAAACAAAACTGGTGGACACACCCAGCGCCACCCCGAACACCCCTTCGGTACCGAGCCACTGGTGCGAGGCAAGCTTGCTGAGACTCACGCCCTTGTGGGCAATGACATTCGGCATGTAAGGGCCGGCGATGGAATAGGTGATGAAAACAGCGGCAACAATCGTCAGCGGCAGTCCCAGGGAGCGGCGTGTGGCTTCCAGCAACAGCACCAGACCGATCATCGAAACCCAGAGGTCCCTGGTCGTCGGCAGCCCGGGGCGACTGGACAACCCCTCATAAAAAACATATAGGTACGAAGCACAGAAAGCGGCCACCAGGGCCAGAATCCAGTCATAGAAAGGAACACTGTGAAGGTTCCGCCCCTTAATCATCGGGAAGGCCGAAAACGCCAGAAAAACGGCAAACGCCAAGTGTATGGAACGTGCTTCGGTGGAATTGAACAACCCGAAATTGAAGATATACGGCAGCGGTGATGCGATCCAGAGCTGGAACAACGACCAAACCAAAGGAATGACAAATAGAATGATAGCGGCGTTACCGCTGGCTGCCCTGCCCCCGACTTCTGTCTGCAGAATCTGCTCTACGTTTCCGCCATGCACACCAGTCCCTCTAGCCGGGTCGCTCGTTGCCATAAAGAATTCCTGTTACGTGAAAGTTAACCCCTGAATCGACAACACAGCGGGCACACGGCCCGCTGTGTTGAGGCACAGACAGATCAGTCGATCAGACCGGCTTCCTTGTAGTACTTCTCGGCGCCCGGATGCAGGGGAGCACTGAGAGCGTCAGACACCATTTCTTCCTTGTTCAGAACACCAAAGGCCGGATGCAGACGTTTGAAGCTGTCGAAGTTTTCGAACACGGCTTTAACAACCGCATACACCACGTCATTGGGCACGTCTGTGGAAGACACGAACGTTGCCGCGACACCGAAGGTGGTTACGTCATCATCGCTGCCGCGATACATGCCACCAGGAATGACGGCTTTACGATAGTATGGATTATCGTCGATCAGCTTATTGGTGGCGTCGTTGTCGACGCTCACAATGACACTGTCGCAGGAGGTGGTCGCTTCCTTGATGGCACCGGATGGGTGTCCAACGGTATAGAAGAAGGCGTCGATGTTGCCATCACACAGCGCCTGGGACTGCTCGGCAGCCTTGATTTCCGCCGCCAGGGAGAACTTGTCCTGGGTCCAGCCCATTTCCTCCATCAGCACTTCCGCCGTGGCCCGCTGACCGGAACCGGGGTTACCAATAGAAACGCGCTTGCCTTCCAGGTCCTCAAAGGTCTTGATGCCGGAGCCTTTGCTCGCAACAACGGTGAAAGGCTCAGGGTGCAGCGAGAAGACCGCCCGCAGTTTTTCATTCTTGCCGGCGTCTTCAAATTCACTGGTGCCATTAAAGGCGTGATACTGCCAGTCAGACTGAGCGACCGCCAGATCCAGCTCCCCTTCACGAATGGCATTCAGGTTGTAGACGGAACCACCGGTACTCTCGACAGAACACCGAATACCGTGCTCCTTCCGGTCCATGTTCACCAGACGGCAGATTGCACCACCGGCCGGATAGTAAACGCCGGTTACCCCGCCAGTGCCAATGGTGACAAACTGCTGCTCCTGAGCGGAAACCGCAGAGGAGGCGGCGCCAAGGCTAACGGCGGCAGCAAGGGCGAGCACAGAACTTTTGATTTTTAGCGTCATGGGATCTTCCTTTTTCATCATTATCATATGGAACCCGCATCCGCATGCGGACAAACTTCTGGTTCGTCTTGAAACATAGACCACTTCGTACCATAAATAAAGGTTGCATTAGCTGGCTAACCAGTTGACCGGGAAACAAAAAAGCCCGCCAAGCGGGCTTTTTTGCAGGTGCGGGCGGCGGTTATTTCTTTGACCGCGCCTTGGCAAGCATACGGTCCGGACGCAGCAAGAAGCGCGCCAGTGCCGGCAGCAGCCAGATGGCCCCGACCATGTTCCACAGGAACATGAAGAACAGCAGGAAGCCCATGTCGGCCTGGAACTTGATCGGAGAGAAGATCCAGGTCACCACACCGAGGCCCAGGGTCACGCCGGTAAAGATAACCGCTTTACCCGTTGAACGCAGGGTCTCGTAATAGGCTTCCTGAAGGGGTTTGCCCTCAAGCAGGAATTTTTCCAGCTTGGTGTAGATATAGATACCGTAATCGACACCGATACCCACACCCAGCGCGATTACCGGCAGGGTCGCCACCTTGATGCCGATACCGGACACCGCCATGATCGCCTCACACAGGATCGAAGTAAGCCCCAGCGGGATCACGACACACGCCACCGCGCGAATGGAACGGAACGTCAGGAAACACAACAGACTGACCACGCCGTAGACGAAGATCAGCATCATGTTCTTGGCGCTGGAAATCACTTCGTTGGTGGCTGCCTCAACACCGGCATTACCAGCTGCCAGCAGGAAGTTATGCTCCTCGTTGCTGTTGTTTTCGGCGAATTCCTCAACACGCTCTACCACGGTCTGCAGCGTTTCCGCCTTGTGATCCTCAAGGAAGACCAGGACCGGAGTCAGGTCGCAGTTGGTGTTGATCAGACCCGCCGGGGCCTCACGAATGGACGCGTTGATAATGGTCTGGTTGCGGGATATTTCATACCACTTCCAGTTACCCTCGTTGAGGGCCTTGGTCACAATCTTGGACACATCCGCCAGCGACGCTGAAGACTGGACGCCCGGCGTGTTCTGAAGCTCCCACTGCAGGCTGTCCATGGCGCGCAGCACATTGTACTGGGTGCACTGCTCCTCTGGCGTCTTCACCATCACCACCAGAACGTCGGCACTGGTGGAGTAGTTGTCGATGATGTAGGCGTTGTCCTTGTTATAGCGGGAGTCCGCGCGCAATTCCGGCGCACCCTGGTCGAGGTCCCCTACTTTCAGGTCCTGCTTGAAGTAAAGCCCAAGGCCGAGACCGATAACGGCGACCAGCAATGAAATCGGTGCCACGCCAGGGTGGGAGAAGTAGGACATGACCCGCCATTTGCGATCCTGCTTTTCGCCGTGATTCTGCACATGCCGGACACCACCCTTGGTAATGCCGATATAGGACATGATCAGCGGATGCAGGACCAGGTTGGTAATAATCACGATTGCCACACCCAGACCGGCAGCCACTGCCAGATCCTTGATCACGTCAATCTGGATGAACAAGAGGGTCAGGAACCCGAAGGCATCCGAAATCAATGCCAGCATGCCCGGGATATAAAGGGCCCGGAAGGCAAGCCGTGCGGCGGTAATCGGATCAAAGCCCTTGGAGGCTTCAATCGCCATGGCGTTGACCACCTGAACGCCGTGGCTGATACCAATCGCAAATACCAGGAACGGCACCAGCACCGAGTAGGGGTCCAGGCCATAACCGAGAAGCCTGAGAATACCCAGCTGCCAGAATACCGCCACAATGGACGAGAATACCGGCACCAGCGTGCCTGCGATACAACGGGAGTACCAGAACAGCAGCAGCGTTGTCAGCAGAATCGTGATGCCGGCAAAGTAGGCAATGACGCCAATCCCTTCAATCAGGTCGCCGACTTTCTTGGCAAAACCAACAATGTGAATTTCGATGTTGGGATTATCCGCGCCGTACTTGTCGCGGATTTTCTCTTCCAGCTGACGGGAGAAGTTGCCGTAGTCCAGAGGCTCGCCAGTCTCCGGGTTATTCTCGTACAGCGGCGCGTACACAATGGTGGAACGGAAGTTGTCCGAAATCAGGCGGCCAACCTCGTTGGAGCGCAGAACGTTCTGGCGCAAGGCTTCCAGACTGTCCCGGGACCCGTCATAACCGTCGGGAATCACGGTCCCGCCCTGGAACCCCTGCTCAGTCACTTCCACCCATCGCACGTTGGATGTCCACAGCGACTTCAACCCGGAACGGTCCACACCGTTCAGGTAGAACACCTCATCGGTGATCTGCTTAAGGGTCTCCATGTACTCTTTGGTGAAAATATCGCCTTCTTTCACTTCCACGGCGATACGCACAAAGTTACCCAGGTTCTCCAGGTCGTCCCTGTGCTCCAGCATGTTCACAATGTAGGGATGTTCAAGCGGAATCATCCGCTCGAAGCTGGCATCCGGCTGGATCTTGATGGCGTTATAGCCAAGAAACAGCGTCAGGAAAAAGAATGCAATCAGGATGATGGCCCGATTGTTGAAGATCAGACGTTCCAGGAACGGCTCCGCCTTCGGTGTCGTCAGGTAATGTTCGCCCTTATCGTGCTTCGGGTTCGACATTCAAAAGCCCCTCTATTATCCGTTCTGTTGTTGCCGCATCAGGGCGTTATTGAAGGTTCTTGCCATGGGCGTCGGTGAACTTGACGCCACCCTCGCCTACGATGAGAAGGTTGGTTCCTGAAATCGGAACAACCGCCATGACGCCTTCCCGGTCAGTCCGGAAGTACGGTCGGAAGGATTCGCCGCCGTTGGTGCTCATCAGCACTGCGCCGCCATTTCCTACCAGGGTGATACGTCCATCGTCCGCAACCACGCCACTGTTCAGAGTGGCGCCGGCCTCATTGGTAATCATCTCCCAGGACTTGCCCAGATCCGTCGAACGCATCTTGTTGCCACGCAGACCGAATGCCAGCATTTCATTGACCTGACCGGTGCCAATAACCCCGAACAGGGAACCTGAATAAGGGCTTTCACGACGTTCCCAGGTGTCTCCGCCATCAACGGACACGTGAATATTGCCAGCCTCACCGACCACCACCAGTGCGCCACCCGTTATCTGGGTGATGCTGTTGAGGTGGAAGCTTTGCGGGTTATCAATCTGCGTTGACCAGTCTCGCCAGGTGTCGCCGCCATCGGTGGTGCGCAGAATCATGCCATAGGCGCCGACGACAAAACCGTGATTCTCGTTCTCAAACCACACGTCCAGCAACGGATTCACCGGCCCGACGTCAAGATCGGCTTCCAGATTGCCCAATGTGAAAAACACATCGTCCAGCGCCCATTCAAGATCGCCCTTCTCTTCTTCCGGCGCTTCTTCGATCTGCTGTTCAAGCTCGGCAATCTGCTCCTGTTTGGTTTCAATCGCCAGTTTTGCCGCTTCGATACCGGTTAACTGAAGCTCCCAGGTTTCACCAGCATCGCCTGAGTGCAATACCACCCCGCTGTGACCAACGGCCCAGCCATGCTGCTCGGTGCCAAAGTCGATCCCAGTCATGGTGACTGACACAGGCACCTGTCCCTGCACCCAGGTCTGTCCCTCGTCATCCGAGAAAATGATGTGGCCCCGCTCACCCGTCGCCACAATCCTGTCGCCCGCACGCGTCACATCATTAAGCAGTGACTGCGGGGCCAGCAGAGTCGGCCGTGATGGGGTTTCGATGATATCCGCAAGCGCAAACGCCGAGGGAGCGGACAGTGCCATGGATACTCCAAGACAAGCCGCACCCAGAGTCTTGCACATCAACCTTGTAGCCATTCAGATTGCCTATTATGTTGTTTTGAACTGTGTCTCTGTTGTGCCGTGTAACGGCCGGTGTCATAAACATACCGGCAACCTTATGGTTACCGGTATGTGGGTTCGCCAATAACTTCAGGCGAGGACGTCATTCCCGAGGCAATATAAACCTCAGCGGACACTCCGGCGGCGAAGGGACGCCGGAGAGAAATAACGCCTGTTGGGAACATCGTCGGAAAAGGTACGGGTATTCGGCTCTTCCGTATCCAGTCCCAGAACGTGGTACCGCCGGGACTGCAGATCGTGGTAAACATCCAGTACTGTCCACACGCCCGGAAGCTCATAATAGTTCTTGGGCAGGCCCATAGTGACACGCCAGAGCTCTCCCCGGCCGTCGTACTGATCCACCAGAACGGTGTTCCAGCTGTCTTCATCGATATAGAAACGACGCTTGGCGTATATGTGGCGCTCACCGTCCTTCAGATTTGCTTCCACAACATGCACCCGGTGAAGTTCCCAGCGGGTGAGGTCCGGATTGACGTGGGACACCCCAAGGATGTCAGAGTAAGGCGTGCCTTTCTCACCAATGCGGTAATTATTATAGGGAATGTAGATTTCCCGCATGCCTTCGTAATTCCAGTTATACCGGTCCAATGCACCGTTAAAGATGTCGGTATCATCCGCAGTACGAAGGTTGTCAGCAGCGGCAATGGGGGAATCGTAGCCCAGGTTCGGAGCCCTGCGTACACGGCGCTGGCCGGCGTTATACCCCCAGCCATTGCGCGGATTGATAATCTGATTCAATGTTTCGTGAATCAGGATGGCACCACCGGCAAGACGGGGCGGTGACTGGGTAAATGAGAGGTAGTAGAAAATCACGTTTTCCAGATCTTCTTCACCACCTTCAGGGCTGTAATAATTGAAGAAGGCTTCCTGCTGGGACGTAACGAGGGAATAATCGCCGTCAGTCTGGACCGCCACTTCACTGGAGCGACGGGTAACGCTGACACCCCGCCACCGGGTCAGGTGATTCCAGATCGCCTGCCACGCCTTTTCCTCATTATTGCCGTGAAGGATCGGGAACGGGTAACCGCCAAACGCACCGTCAAGCCCCTCACCCTCGCCGACGATCTTCGCGTTCACCGCATTTTCTTTGGTGTTTTCGGCAACCCAGCCCGGCACAGCATGGGTACGCCGGCTCTTGTAGACCGGGATCCGGAAGGTGGTGGGGTAGGTTTCCAGCATAGCCCTGACACCGTCGGTGAGGTAGTCGCTGTACTGGTCCATATTCGATGCATTGATAGTGAACAGCACCTCGTCATCCGGGAACGGATTGATGTGATGCTGGCCACTGCCCTCATAGCCATCGGGCGGCGTTGTCAGACCGCCATCCCAGGCAGGAATGGTACCTGCGTCATTGCCGGCCTTGATGGAGCCGAAGGGTGTCAGGTCCTGCCCGAGCCGTGCAGCCTCATTGGATGACACGGCGGCCGCGGCGGGGGCAGAAGCCACGGATAGCGCGAGCAGACTGCCCAGGAAAAAGTTCTTGTTATAGATCATTATGAAACCCTAATACCGTCTGGAGGCCCTTTCGAGGGCCTTTTTTATTGTCGTTTCATGGTTTATCGACTATCCGACAGGTTAGCCGATCGGCCAATATTGTCTATCGACCGAAAGTGCGATTTTGCATCCGCATCGGCTCCCCTAGCCAACGAGACTCTTGTGAACAACCTCGTAAACATCCCGTGACAGCCCTTTCTTGTCCCGGATCTGCTCAAGGGCGATTTTCATCTGATCGCCATGGACCGGTGCAAATTTCTTCCACCGGGTCAGCGGCGTAACCAGGCGCGCCGCGATCTGCGGATTGCTGTCATCAAGACGGCAGACCTGCTCCGCCAGGAAGCGATAGCCGGAACCGTCCGCCGCGTGGAATGCCGACAGGTTCTGACCGGCGAAGACGCCAATGACCGAACGCACCTTGTTGGGGTTCTTCCAGTCGAACGCTTCGTGGGTCATCAGCTGGCGAATCTGCTCCAGGCTGCCGGTGGCCGGGCTGGATGACTGCACCGAGAACCACTGCTCCACCACCTGGGGATCCACGGAAAACTGCAGATAGAAGCTCTCCAGCGCCTGCTCCCGCTCCTGCACGAATCCGGAGTTGACCAGAGCCCGCAATGCGCCGAGCCGGTCGGTCATGTTATCCGCCTCGCGGAACTGTTCCATCGCCAGATCGCGCCCCTGCTCATCATCAATGTGGAGGAGCCACGCCAACGCGGTATTACGCAGACTGCGGCCGGCAATCTCTTCAGGGGACAAGCCATAGGATCCGTCCGCTGCGTGGCGCTGATAGCAGGCCAACAGGTCCTGCCGCAGCTCACCGGCCAGATGCGTGAGCACGCGTTCCCGAGCCTGGTGAATGGCGGGCACATCCGGGCTGTCCGCCAGTTCAATCAGATAGGCCTCCGAGGGCAACTGCATCATTTTGGCCACCAGCGCCTGATCCAGAGACTCATCCGACAGCAACTGGCGGTATGCGGCAACCAGCCTGGGCTCAATGTCGGCATCATCCCCTGCATCAACCAGCGACTGGATCACATCCACTGCCAGTCTCTGGCCGGCATCCCAACGGTTGAACCCGTCGGTGTCGTGGCTCATCAGAAACAGCAGCTGCTCCCGCGTCCACGGATACACCACCCGCACCGGCGCGGAGAAGTGCCTCAGCAGCGACGGCACCGGGCGCTCGCTGACACCGGTGAATTCGAACGTATGGCTGGCGTCGGTCAACTCCAGTACCCGCTCTGACGAGGAACCGCCGCCTTCACCGGCCAGGGTCAGAGGCATGTCCTGACCGTTGCTGTCGAGCAGGCCCAGAGCAAAGGGAATGTGCTGGGGCTGCTTGCCCTGCTGACCCGGTGTGTCCGGAATGCTCTGTTTGATGGTCAGGCTGTACGTGCCCGCCGCTTCATCATAATGGTCACTGACATTCAGCACTGGCGTCCCCGCCTGTACATACCAGAGCCGGAACTGGGAAAGATCACGACCGCTGGCATCTTCCATTGCGGAGACAAAATCATCGGTGGTGACCGCCTGGCCATCGTGCCTCTCGAAATACAGGTCACTGCCTTTACGGAACAGCTCCGGCCCCAGCAGAGTATGGATCATCCGCACCACTTCTTCCCCTTTTTCGTAGATCGTCAGGGTGTAGAAGTTGGAAATCTCCATGTACGAGGCCGGACGCACCGGATGCGCCATGGGGCCGCCATCCTCGGCAAATTGCGCCGTTCTCAGCAGGGTGACGTCCTCGATACGCTTGACTGTGGGCGAGCCCATGTCGGAGGAAAACTGCGCATCCCGGAAGACCGTGAAGCCTTCCTTCAGACTCAGCTGGAACCAGTCGCGGCAGGTGACGCGGTTACCGGACCAGTTATGGAAGTACTCATGGGCGACAATCGCTTCGATGCGCTGGAACGCCAGGTCCGTAGCGGTGTCCTGACTGGCAAGCACGCAGGAGGAGTTGAAAATGTTCAGCCCCTTGTTCTCCATCGCCCCCATGTTGAAGTCATCCACGGCAACAATCATGAAGATATCAAGATCGTATTCCCGACCGTAGACTTCTTCATCCCAGCGCATGGAGCGCTTGAGGGAATCCATCGCGTGCTCGCACTTCTCCGAGTTGCGCGGTTCCACATACATCCGCAGGTCGATGTCGCGGCCCGACACAGTGGTGAAGGTATCCCGCTTTTCCACCAGGTCTCCAGCCACCAGCGCGAACAGGTAACAGGGTTTCGGGAACGGGTCTTCCCAGGTGACAAAGTGCCGGCCGTCAGCCAGGTCGCCCCGCTCCACATCGTTACCGTTGGACAACAGGATTGGATAGGCAGCCTTGTCCGCCTCGATCCGGGTACGGAAACGCGCCATCACGTCCGGCCGGTCCGGGAAGAAGGTGATGCAACGGAAGCCCTCCGCCTCACACTGGGTGCAAAACATCCCCGATGACTTGTACAGCCCCTCAAGGCGGGTGTTGTTCTGGGGTTCAATCCAGGTGACCACCTTAAGCTCGAAGGCATCGGGCACGTCTGTGACTACCAGGGTGTCGCCACGGTCCTCGTATTGCCCCTCATCCAGGGTAGCGCCATCCAGCACCACGGATTCCAGCTTAAGGCTGTCACCATCCAGCTCAAGAGCGCCATGGTGGTCACCCGACTCCGGATTCCGGCGCATGGACAGCACGCTGTGCACCCGGGCGCCATCTTCAAACAACTCAAAACGGAGGTCGACGTGGTCCACCAGGAAGGCCGGTACACGGTAATCTTTCAGGTAAATGGTTTGTGGCTGACTGGTACGCATTCGCTGTCTCCAGAAATTCGTTGCGGTCGATACGGACTACGCCTACCGACACGGATGTATCACTCGAACGGACTCAGGGCCTGGGAAATACCCGGAAGCGGACGTCATACCCGGTGTATTTACGAATATTGATCACCCCGGTATCAAGCATCAGGTACTGCCCCTTGATGCCCTGGAGCGTGCCTTCCGCCGAAGGTTCCTTGTCCAGATTATGGGTTTTGATTTTCTGCGGCCAGACCTGGACCGGATAACTGAGATCCAGACTCGGCTCATCCACTGCCTGCAAAGCGTCTGCCCCATGGGCCGCTCTCAGCTCTTCCAGGTCATCGGCAATCAATGCCAGCAGCCGGTCGCGCTCGGCAACCAGGTCAATTTCGGGCACATCCCCCTTGAGCATGGCGCGCCAATTGGTGCGGTCGGCTACGTGTTGCTTGCAAGCCACTTCGACAAATCCGGCCAGCTGTCGGGTGGCGACCCGCATCATCGGAATCGCATCCACCGCGCCCTGGTCAATCCACCGCGTCGGCACCTGGGAAGCCCGGGTAATCCCCACTTTCAATCCGGAGGAGTTTGCCAGATACACGGCATGCTCAACCATGCAGTGCGTCTCACCCCATTCCGGTTCCCGGCAGGTGCCTTCGTGGTAATGGCACTTTTCCGGGCTCATGATGCAGGTGTCACAGGCCGCCAACTTGCGGAAACACGGGTAGCAATACCCCTGGCTGAAACTCTTTTTGGTGGTGCGGTTGCAGTGGATACAACGAATGACACCGTCATAATCAATCTGTACCGGGTAACCGATCATTTCATTGAGCGGAATCCGGGTATCTCCGACCTGAATCACATAATCGACCGGCTGCCCCGCCTCCACTGGCATCTTTCGCAGCCGGCCACTCACATCCACCAATGCACTCAAGACTTGACCTCGACAAACTGCGACGGATCCACATCGCCAGAACCGGACGTCTGCTTTACCGATGGATCACAGGCAGTTCCCGCCTTGGCTCCGCGATCCAGGTAACCGACGCGTTCGGTCTCGGGAATGCTGTGCAGGTTCTCGTAGTATATAACCGCTCCCAGGCAGATCTCGCGCTGCTCTGGCGTTAACTTGCGGCCATCCGGCCATTTGCCCAGCTCAATGGAGCGGCGCAGGTTCTGGTAAACCGTTGGGTCCAGCCGCTCAATCAGCTCTTCGTATGTCATGGTTTTCTCCTGCAAAAACGTTTCTGCTAAAAATAGTTGCAACGGGTTGACAGACGCAAATGATAATGATTATTATTAACGCACCAAATGACGAAGGTCGTATTCATTTGGTCTCTCTCATCAGGAGCTATAAGCTCTTTTAATGCCCCGCCTTTTGGCGGGGCTTTTTTATGTCCTTACCGCCCTCACCGGCAACACGACCGCCAATGCCAGCCCGGCAATAAACCCGCCAAGGTGGGCCTCATTGGCCATGCGCCCCAACCCCAGCATTTCCGGTAACGGTGTAAAACCGATCACCATCCACACCACAGCGAACGTTACCAGAGCCGGCGGGAACTGGAACCTGGGCACACGTCGCTGGCTAAGCCAGCAATACCCCAGAATGCCGTAAACAACGCCGGACAGACCGCCAAACAAAGGCCCGGACACGAAATACTGCAAACCATTGGATATCAGGCTGGTAAAAATGAACAGGCTCACCAGCCTGGCTTTGCCGTCAAACCACTCGATCTGGCTGCCCAGAAACCAGAGCATGACCGAGTTGAAAATAATATGGGTCCAGCTGAAATGCAGGAAGTCCGGCGAAATCAACCGCCAGACCTGGCCGCTGGCAAGGGTTTCCCGCAAGGCGTATACCCTTGATGACAGGGTGTTCCAGTCAAAGTTCTGGGGGTCAACCACCATCAACAGTGTGGAAATCTGGTTTCGTCCCATCCCGGTAATCCAGGCCATCAGCAAGGCAAGTACGATAATGCCCAGCACCAGCGGCGCATGACGGGGAGACGGCTGCCAGCGCCCCCCGCGGTATACCTGCGAGTGACCGGCAGAATTCACCGCATTCCGCACCTCGGGTTCCTCCAGGAAGCGATCCAGGGCCCGCAGAACAGGCTCGGTGTGATCCGGATTCTCCAGCCACAGTACCTGAAAGCCACCTTCCTCGGTGATGCGGTGGGTCACCCCCTGCTCACGCAACCAGCGGCTGAATCCCGCCAGGTCGATACTGGCATCCATCTGCTTAACGCGATACACGAATTACCTCGCCACGCTGTCTTCGCTGGTTGGATAGTCCGGTTGCTCCGGCCGGTCCACGTCCACCCAGACGAACTTGTCTTTCGACAGGGTACGCTCACCATCCATGCGATAGGCCACCAATTTGCCGTATTTAACGGCGCTGTAATCAATGCAGGCCACGTTCGCTTTCAAAGGCGCGGGGTTGCTGTCCATCCAGTAATGCCCGACAAACACCGGCGGCTCACTCAACGGGTAGGAAATCAGCTGACGGCGCTCCCCATCGGACAACGGCATACGTGCCACCTTCGGTGGCAGCGGGTCCGGCTGGAACACCACGTCGGCGTAGGTTTGCGGATTCTCCGCCCAGAACTTGGTACGGAAGAATTCCCGCACATAGCCATCCTTGCCGGTAATCTTCACGCCCTCCGGCAACCTCAGGTCAGTCCCCCTCAGCAGGGTGTCCATCACCTGCCCAGCAAAGGACTCAATGGCGGAAGACGCGTGCAGAAAATCTTCATCAATGCAGGCCCCGCCCTGGGCATGCTTGAACTTGTTAATCAGATCACCATCCCAGCAGGCATGAACCACCCGGAACCCCTCTTCTTCGATAAACAGGGGAATGGTGTAAAACCATTCGAGGAATTCGTTCCACTCATGGGGGTACGGCTCAAACTGTTGTAGGGTTTCCCGGATCAGCCGATCGTGGCGGGCATTATGCTCTCGCAGCCATTTTTTCCCGCTACCCGGCCGCGCCCGGGTGCAATACCCCAGGGCATTGTATTCATGGTTTCCCATCACGATTCGGGCCGAGCCGTGTTCCACCATATCCCGCACCAGGTGCAATGCTTCACGAATACGGGGGCCCCGATCAATGATGTCACCGATGAATATGGCCTGCCGGCGCGGGTGCTGGTAAACGCCGTTTACTTTCCGGTATCCCATCTGATCCAGCAGTCGGGTCAGCGTGTGGGCACACCCGTGAATATCGCCAATGATATCGTAACCACGACTCGCGGTTTGTATTTGTCCTGACATGCTCAACTCGCTGAAATCTCACTGGCCCAGCCCAGCTTACCGCGGCATGTGGCGTAAAAATTGTGATCCGTAGGATGAATCAGACGGATCTTGAAGGGCTTTTTGGTGATTCGGATGATATCACCGGGGGCGCAGGCAATGTTCATCTGGCCATCGAAACTGATCTGGGGATAGGTCTCGTTGGTTTCACCGATAACCAGTTTGATCTCGCTCTTGCCGTCCACCACGATGGGCCGGCTACTCAGGGTATGGGGGAACATGGGCACCAGCACGATGGCGTCCAGCTTGGGATGCATGATAGGCCCGCCGGCGGATAATGAATACGCGGTCGACCCCGTCGGAGTGGCCACGATAAGGCCATCCGAACGCTGGCTATATACGAAATGTCCGTCAATAAACAGGTCAAAACCGATCATTCGGGTGGACTTGCCGGGATGCAGCACCACGTCATTCAGCGCGGTCCCGAACCCCAGCGGCTGACCGTTGCGCTCCACATTACCATCCAGCAGGAAGCGGGTTTCCTCGATGTACTCGCCCTGCAACACCTTTCCCAGGCGCTCTTCAAGGTCAGAGGGAGAAATATCGGTGAGGAACCCCAGACGGCCACGATTGACCCCAAGCAATGGAATCTTTGATTTCGCCAGTTCCCGCGCAGCTCCAAGAAGGCTGCCATCGCCACCCACCACGATCACCAGATCACAGATCTCACCCAGCAGCTTCTTGCTGGCCACTTGCAGACCGTGGCCAGGCAGCATGCTGGCGGTGTCTTCCTCGATGATGACGTGGTAGTGATTATTGACCAGGTACTGTTTGAGCTGGCGCAGGGATTCCACCACCTTGACGCTGCCCATACGGCCAATCACGCCGATATTCCTGAATTGATCCATGTAACTTCCTGTGGTGTCGGGAATGGAGCCGGGCCGGTTTCAGGACGTAACCCGGTGACGATCTTGAGACAGTTTAACGAAAGTCACACTGATACTGAAAAAAGAGTCGCCCCGGGATACAAAATCGGCTCACGCCGTAACCGGCTCCCGGTGCTTCTCACAACGGTCGTCCGTGCCCGCACGAAAGTCCGCAGGCTGGCTCACACGCATGACCGGCTCGCCACAGGCCTTGCCGTCATCCCCCTGATGCAGGCACACCGGGTTTTCGTAATGTTCGAGCCACTCCCGATAAGCAGGCTCGTTGAGACCACACCGCTCCGCGGCATAGGCCACCGGGCTATTGAAATAGGTCTCAATGTCATCGTAAGGAAGGGTAAGGTGACCCACACCGGCGTGGTAGGCCACCAGGAAGACCGACTGGCGTTGCAAGTGCTCCATCACGGAGTTTTCCGGCGGTTCGCGGTGTCGCAGTTCGTAGTTCTCCTGCTCAAGAGCCACGAGCTTGTCATCCCGCAGCTCCAGTTCCCGCTGCTTGCGTTCCAGCTGTTCGCGGAGCAACACCATCTCGGCGTCGGAATTGGCGTCCTTGCGAACGTCCTGCTCCGCCCCCTGGGTTATCTGCTCCTGCATGGTGAGGTACTGCTCGTTTCTCTCCGCCAGCCGTTTCTTGAGCTGTTCGTTGCTCAGGCGCTGGCGCTCGTACTTCTGCTCCAATGCCGACATCTCACTGCGTAGCGCCTGCATTTCCAGGCGATGCTCACGCTGAATATCCGACAATGAATCCCGATGAACACTCTGGAGGGTCTTGATGCGCAGACGCTGCTCCCGGATCAACTGGGCAAGCCGTGCACGATCACCGGAGCCGGACGACGATTCCCCCGCATCCGGTTCCGCCGCAAGTACCGGAATGTTTTCTTCCTGGGCAGGCTCCATCTTGCGGAACTTGAGGGAATTGGCTTCCACCGCCTTGCGAATGGACTGGAAATGGTTGCTACCCGGCGTCATATCCGGGTCCCAGAGTTCCTCCGCGAACGACGGATCCGGGCACTGGCTACGACACACCAGGCGAATGGGCCCGGCGCCCATATCGGGTCCCTTGGCGCCATCCAGCGCAAGCTTTTCGATAGGAACATTCCAGTGGCTGTCAGCGCGCCCTTCCTCATCAAAATAGATGCGGAAAAACACCAGCGACTGAACCTGAAGGTCCCCGGCGAGGTCCACCAGGACCGCCTTTACATCGGTTTCCGCAAGATCGGACAGACCGACATACCCATCTAGGAAGGCGCCGAATTCGGTCGCGCGCATTTGCCGCGACACATTGCTGCCGTCCATGAAAAACACCGCCGAATAACCATCGCTCGCCTGGTCGGCAGACACCATTGTTGACTCCCCGCTATTCTGAAACCTGACATCAACACGCCCGACACCCCGTGGGTGTTCCATTGTTGTTGAAGTCGGCGCCCTCGCCCCGGGCACTCAGACCCGGGGCGAATTTTCAAACTGACAGACTTCCGGATAATAGTCTAGCCAGACTGACGGCGGGGAACAGCGAAAAACTGAAACGTTTTGTGATCAGATCTCCGCGGCCAAACGGCTACCCTGGTCGATAGCACGCTTGGCGTCCAGCTCGGCCGCAACGTCGGCGCCGCCGATCAGGTGGACCGGAAGCCCGGCGGACTCCAGCCCCTGCTGCAGCTCACGCAGTGGCTCCTGGCCAGCGCAGAGGATAATGGTATCCACCGGCAACAGCTTGTCTTCGCCCTGCTCCGCACCCTTTGGCGTAACGGTAATGTGCAGTCCTGCATCATCAATCTTGCGGTAACTCACCCCTGGCACCATCTGCACCTGACGGTTCTTGAGGGAGGTACGGTGTATCCAGCCGGTGGTTTTGCCCAGATTCTTGCCCACTTTCGAGACCTTGCGCTGAAGCAGGTAGACTTCCCGTGCCGGCTCGGGCACCTCTGGTGTTACCCCCTTGATACCGCCACGATGCTCGACGCTGAGGTCTACACCCCACTCCCGCATGAAGTGCTCTGGGTCCAGCGCGGCGGACGTACCCTTGTGAACGATGAACTCCGACACGTCGAAGCCGATGCCACCGGCACCAATCACCGCTACCTTCTGGCCAACCGGCTTGCGCTCCAGCAGCGCATCCAGATAGCCAATCACCTTGGGATCATCGACCCCGTCGATCTCCGGCGTGCGGGGCTCAACACCGGTGGCCAGGACCACGTCATCAAAACCACCGGCCTTGAGCGCGTCCACGTCGACCCGGGTGTTCAGGCGAACATCCACACCATGCTTATCCAGCATGACACGGAAATAACGCAGGGTTTCGTAGAACTCTTCCTTGCCCGGAATTCGCTTGGCCACATTGAACTGGCCGCCGATTTCACTGCCGGCATCAAACAGGGTCACCTTATGCCCCCGCTCAGCAGCCACCGTCGCGAACGCCAGACCGGCCGGCCCGGCGCCAACCACCGCAATGGACTTGGGAGATGCCGTTTTCACATAGCTGAGCTCGGTTTCATGGCAGGCCCTCGGGTTGACCAGGCAAGAGGTCAGCTTGCCGCCAAAGGTATGGTCCAGGCAGGCCTGGTTGCAGCCAATACAGGTATTAATCTCATCCGCACGGTCCTCCGCTGCCTTTTGCACCAGATCCGCGTCAGCAAGGAATGGACGCGCCATGGAGACCATATCCGCATCGCCCTCCGCCAGGATCTTCTCCGCCACATCCGGCATATTGATGCGGTTAGTGGTCACCAGCGGAATCGACACTTCGTCTTTCAGGCGTGCAGTGACCTTGGTGAACGCGCCACGGGGAACCGAAGTGGCAATGGTCGGCACACGGGCCTCATGCCAGCCGATACCGGTATTGATAATGGTGGCACCGGCTTTCTCGATTTCCTTCGCCAGATGAACCACCTCTTCCCAGGTGCTGCCGTCTTCAATCAGGTCAAGCATCGACAGCCGATAGATCAGGATAAACTCGCTACCTACCCGCTCGCGAACGCGGCGAACGATTTCAATCGGCAAGCGGATGCGGTTTTCGTAACTGCCACCCCAGCGATCCGTACGATGGTTGGTGTGGGATACGATGAACTGGTTAATGAAATACCCCTCGGAACCCATGACCTCTACGCCGTCGTAACCGGCGCGCTGTGCCAGAGCAGCACAATCCACGTAGTCCTGGATCTGCTTTTCGATACCGGCCTCGTCCAGCTCATTCGGCTTGAACGGGTTAATCGGCGCCTGAATCGCAGAGGGCGCCACCAGCGCCGGCGAGTAGGCATAACGGCCAGCATGCAGAATCTGCATGCAGATCTTGCCATCCGCCTCATGGACAGCTCGGGTAATCACCTGGTGGCGGTCGGCTTCTTCCTCGGTACTCATCTTGGCTGCGTGCTGGAACACACCGCCCTCCTCATTGGGAGCGATACCACCGGTAACGATCAGGCCAGCCCCGCCCCGGGCGCGCTCGGCATAGAAAGCGGCCAGGCGGGCAAAACCGTGTTTTGCCTCTTCCAACCCCGTGTGCATCGATCCCATCAGGGTACGGTTGCGCAAACGGGTAAAGCCCAGATCCAATGGTTCCAGAAGGTTCGGGTACTTCTGCACGCCGGGGGTCGGTGCTGCGGTCATAATCTCTCTCCTCAGTATTTATCCGGGCTGATCGAAAACCAGTGCCAACCCTGTTGATGAGGCTAAATTACCGATGCACCTTGCAATGAACAATATCCCCGAATTACATTTTGATATCTTCAAATAACATATCCGGAAGAGCCATCATGGAAGCGACATCAGCCCGACGCCGTAACTCACTGGGAGACATCAGTGTTCTTTACGTTTCAGTCCTGATGAGAGCCGTTGCCGCAGAGGGGAAAAACCCCACTCCCCTGCTGGAGCGATTCCGCCTCAACGACGAAACCCTGGCGTCCCCCGACGCCCGCATCAGCATTCCCCGCTTCATGCGCCTGGGGCAGGCCGCCATTGAACTGACCGGCCAACCCGCAATTGGCCTGACCATGGGCACACTGAGCCGCCCGGTGGATGCCGGTATCGCCGGGCTGGCTGGCCAGTGCGCCGCCACCACTGGCGAGGCGCTGACCACCCTGATCCGCTACGGCCTGTTGACCAGCCACAACAGCCGGGGCGCCTCACATACCCGCCACAGCGGGCAACAGGCGCACTTTTACTCCATACGCCCCTACAACGTGTTCAACTTCTTTGTGGTCGACTCAGTGCTGGCTGCCTGGACCCAGTTTGTACGCACCATCAGCGGCCAGCAGGCGGTTCTTGAGCGGGTAACCATCGAATACCCGTCCATTGGGCTGGATGAGCAGTTTGAAGACTGGTTTGGTTGTCCGGTTACCTTTGGGGCTGAAAGCAACGGCATTACCCTTGCCCCGGACGTACTCCACCTTCCCTCCAGGGATGCACAAAGCGCCGTTCATGCCGCCCTGGTGCGACAATGTGAAGACGCGTTACGGAAAATACGCCACGGCTGGACGACGGGAGACAAGGTCAGGGACCTTCTGACACCCTTACTGCGAGGGGAAACGCCCTCACTGGAAACCATCGCAACCCGCCTTGGAACAGCCCCATGGACCCTGCAACGGCAACTGGCGGAGGAACAGACGGGGTTTCGGGAACTGGTGGATGAAACACGGAAGGAACTGGCGGCTGACTATATCCGGGAGACCAGGACATCCCTGGCGGAAATTGCCTGGCTGCTCGGCTTCGCCAATCCGGCGGCCTTTCACAAAGCCTACAAACGCTGGTTTGGCATCAGCCCGGGTGAGCACCGCAAGCAGTTCTATGAGGAACAGAAAACCAAAGGTATACGCTGAAAAGGTATCTCAGGTATTACAGACAACGGATAAAAATGGAGATTAAATCAGGGAAGGAAAAATGGCGGAGCGGACGGGACTCGAACCCGCGACCCCCGGCGTGACAGGCCGGTATTCTAACCAGCTGAACTACCGCTCCGCGTTGGCTACCACCTTCCGAACTGAACACCACTTTCTCTTTTGAGATCAGGTTGTTCCGCTCATCACAGTCAGGGGCCTGACTGCTTGGTGACAACGAGGGCGCATTATAAAGAGGCCCCCGTTTATGTCAACGATTTTTCCAAAAAAACTTATTAAATAATGGGCGCCTTACATGGCATCGACCATCGCATCCTTGCCCTGCGCGGTTTTGCGGTATTCGATCGGCGTCATTCCGGACCAGCGCTTAAACGCACGGTAAAAGGTGCTGGGTTCGGAAAAACCGGTCAGGTAGACAATCTCATCAATGGATTCGTCGGTGGTCGCCAGCAACTGCCGCGCCAGCCGGTAGCGGAAATCCGCCAGCACCTGGTTAAAGCTGGTTTCGGCTTCGGTCAGTCGGGTGCGAAGCGTTCTGGGCTTGATGCCCAGCCGTTCGGCCACCGCATCCAGGGTGACTTCTCCGCTATCGAGAAGCTCCGCCACGATGCGCTCGACCTGGCCGACGATGTCTTTCTTCTCAAGGCGCGCCACCTGTTCACTGGCAAATCGCTCATGGAGGTCCAGCAGTTCCGGCTCGGCATGGGGTGACGCATGGGACAGCATCTCGACCGGGAAATAAAGTCGATTTTCTTCAGCGCCGAAAACCACTTCACAGCCCAGAATTTCCTCGGCATGCTCCAGACCGTGGTCACGCTGATGCTCGAACTCAATGCGGGAAGGCTGGAACTGTCCGTCGGTAATCGACTGGAAGAAGATAATCAGCCCCTGAACAAAACATTCGTTGAAATGCCTGAGGCGACTGATTTCCTCGGACGCAGCATCCAGCACCATGCAGGCGTTGTCACCTTCAATGAAGAAATCGGTATTGGCTGCGTCACTCAGCAGACGCTGATAGTTCTGGGCCCGGCGCAGGCCCTCACCGAAGGTGGGGCTGCTCAGAAAGAGATACTCAAGCACCTGTCCCTTATAGGCGGGGAGCAACTGCCCCAGGTGTAAACCGATGTCAGGATCACCGGAAACATCCTCTACTGCCTGCCAGAAGTAAACCTGAGCGCTATGGGGTGTTCTTAGTTGGTCGGTGTATACGTATTTTTCGTCCACACCCAACCGGCTGAATATTGCATCTGTGTCGATACCCTTCCGTTTCATCGCCTCATAGATCAGGCGCAACATCACTCCTGCGTCACGAAGTTCCTGCATAACATCCCGCTTTATAGTTGTGTTTGAAAACCGCCTTGGCCCATGGGACAAACCCCATCGCGAACCAAGTCAATGCCGAATCCGGCCGGGTTTGCCAGACTTTATACCTTGGTCTTATATTAGAGCATATCAGGCCAGATGCGCACAGTTGTACCAGATTGTTTACACATCTCACCATTTTGGTCACCAATTGGAATCTAACTGTTTCAAAGTGTTGGAGATTTAACGATATGTCCGATGTGTCTGTCTACCACAGCCGTCCACCCTCACTCTGGACGCTGTATGGCAAAGCCCTACTACCCAAAGGCCAGAAAG
The DNA here is from genome assembly GCF_045449855.1 of Marinobacter alkalisoli. Lineage (NCBI taxonomy): Bacteria > Pseudomonadati > Pseudomonadota > Gammaproteobacteria > Pseudomonadales > Marinobacteraceae > Marinobacter > Marinobacter alkalisoli. The sequence continues at coordinate 217,666 of NZ_JBJJLC010000031.1, forward strand.
CCAGCGGTGACCTGGAAATTCCCGACCTCAGGTCGAGCCTGGTGGGCGTCAGTACGGCCAACGATAACCTGAAACGCTACCAGAAGGTATGTGGCTTTGCGACACAAACCCACGCCCCCATCACCTGGCCCCACATACTGGCGTTTCCGCTTCACCTGAAGTTACTGACCGAGAAAGCCTTTCCCCTGCCCTTGCTGGGCCTGGTCCACCTGCGCAATACCATCACGCAGCACAGACCCATCAGAATTGGCGAAACTCTGGACATTGACGTGCGGCTGGACGGACAGAGCCAGGGTGCGAAGGGGCTTGAGTTTGACCTGGTCACGGAAGTGAGCTCAGCGGGAAAGCTGGTATGGGAAGAAGTCAGCACCAACCTGTTTCGGCAGCCGCAACAGGGTGAGAAAACAAAACCCGGAAAACCACCGGAGTTGCAGCGTTTCCCCAACACCCTGAACATCAATGCGCCGGAATCCATTGGTCGCCAATACGCCAAGGTATCCGGGGACCGCAACCCCATCCACCTGCATGCGCTGACGGCCAGAGCGTTCGGGTTCCCCCGGGCTATCGCCCATGGCATGTGGAGCAAGGCACAGGTTCTGGCAATGCTGGAGCAGCAGGCGGGCTGGAAACATGAAGCCGTATCTGTGGCCTGTCAGTTCAAGAAACCGCTGTTTCTGCCGGGCACGGCGCAGCTTAACTGGCGAGCCGGTGACAGTAACTGGGATTACCAACTACTGAACGCAAAGGGCGATGCACCGCACCTGACCGGGAACATCACCTGGGGCTAAGCGTCCCGTTCGGTTAATTCGTTAACCCCACAGGGATTCCCCTCGGCGCCCGCAACGGGCAACGTGAAGAAAAAGCGGGCGCCACCATCTTCCGGCCTTTCAAACCCGATATCGCCACCCTGGGCCTGAATCAGCGAACGGCACATGGAAAGACCAATGCCCATGCCATCGTCTTTTGTTGAGTAGAAAGGCAGGAAAAGCTTCTCTTCGGCATCCTCCGGCAGGCCAGTGCCGTAGTCCCTCACCTCTATCCGCACACAGCTACTGCCTGTCATGGCCGCCGAGACTTCCACCGGCGCCGAGGAGCCGGCGCTGCCCGTGGCCTCCAGGGCGTTGCGAATCAGGTTCAGGGCCACCTGCTGCACCTGGATCGGGTCCGCCAGAACGTCTGGCACGTCATCCGCCACAGTGACTTCAATTCCACCCTCGTTGTTGCGCATGTCCACCTCAGCGAACTGCCGGGTATCCTCCAGCAACGCCGGTACGGACAGGGTTTCCTTACCGGTGGCAGGCTTTTTCATAAAGCGGCGGATACGGCGGATAATTTCGCTGGCTCGATGGGACTGAGCCTCAATCTTGTCGAGGGTTTCCTGCAGCAGGTCCTGGTCCAGATCTTCTTTGGCCATCATTCGCTTGGCGACACGGGCATAATTGGTGATGGCGGTCAGCGGCTGGTTGACCTCATGGGCAAAGCCGGCGGCCATTTCGCCCATGGTGGACAGCCTCGACGCGTGCGCCAGCTGATCCCGCTGCTCCTGAACAATCGCCCTGGCGTCTTCCAGCGCCTGCTCGCTTGCCAGTTCGGCCGTAATATCCCGGAACACGACCACCGCACCGCGAAGCTCTTCACCATCCAGCTTGGGCGTAGAGCGGTACTCGGCGGGAAACGATGTCCCGTCCGGCCGGCCCATGACAATATTTCTCTGGTTCTCGGCAATTCCCTGGCGGCAGGTTGACTGCACCGGATGTCGGGTGTCGCCCGCATCTACGTCAGCGCAATGAAGCTCAAAGAAATTACGGCCAATCAGCTCTTCCGCGGGGGTACGCACGATCAGCGCAGCGGCGGGGTTGGCAAAAACGATGGTGCCTTCGGCATCCAGGCCGTAAATGCCCTCACTGATGGAATTCAGAATGCGTGCCTGGTCACTCTCCAGTTGCCGGTTACGCTCCTGGAGTTCACGCTCGAGGCGGATAACGCGGGCATGGGTCTTTACCCGTGCGATGACTTCCTGCGCCTGGAACGGTTTGGAAATATAGTCTGCACCACCCAGGCCAAACCCCTTTACCTTGGCCTGGACATCATCCAGGGCCGACAGGAATACAACGGCGCCGTCAGAGGTGACCGGATCGGCTTTCAATCGCTCACACACCTGATAGCCGTCGAGCTCCGGCATCATGATATCCAGCAGGATCACTTCTGGCTGGTGGCGGTGGGCCAGGTCCAGGGCCTTTTCGCCGTCATTGGCGATCAGCAGGCGATAGCCTTTGTCTTTCAGGGTCTCATAGAGGACTTTGAGGTTCTGCGGATTATCATCGACGAGCAGAACCGTCGCCTCTGCGGTCTCGCTGACAGCTTCAGTCATATAAACAGGCCGGTTGAAAAGTTAACCGTATCATGCCGGCCAATTCAGCGGGCGTCGATAAGGTCCTTTACGGACAGAACCATACGAACCAGGTGCGCCAGGGAGTGAGTTCCCATCTTGTGCATCACCCGCGAGCGGTGGATCTCGACAGTACGCTGACTGATTTCCAGTTCAATGGCGATCACCTTGTTGGCCTGGCCCGCGATCATCCGGTCCATGATCTCATGTTCCCGTGGCGTCAGGCTTTTAATGCGCTTGATGATTTCCTGCTTCTCATCCAGAGATTTCCGCTGCTCGAGATCCTGCTCCAGAGCGGCTTCAATTTTCTCCAGCAACGCCTCTTCACGGTATGGCTTCTGGATAAAGTCCACCGCGCCCTCTTTCATGGCATCCACCGCCATGGGCACATCACCGTGACCGGTCACAAAAATAATCGGCAGAATAGAGTGTTTTTCATTGAGCTTTTTCTGAAGTTCCATGCCATCCATCCCCGGCATGCGGATATCCAGCACGATACAACCGGCCATTTTCTCGGAGTAATCCCGCAGAAAAGCCGTGGCGTTCTCGTAGGTCTTTACCGGCTTGCCATCGGACTTGAGCAGCAGCTCCAGTGAATCCCGGACGGCTTCGTCATCTTCTACCACGTAAACGGTTTGCTGGATATCAGTCATGTGATCTTACTCTCCTGTCCTTTATTATCTTGTCCGGTCAGTGGATTGACGGATCTTTGTGATCATCCCGGGCGTGTTCCTGCCGCTCATGCTCGCGCATTTTTTCGAGGCGTTGCTGGATAATGCCAAAAACACTCTGCTTCGGGTAGCGGCCCTTGGCATCGGCCTTGCCAGCAGGCTTACCCAGCAGCAATGTGATCGCCTCCTCCGCACGACTGACGGAATAAACCGCGAACTGATCCTTACGCACTGCCTGGACCACCTCGCTGTCCAACATCAGGTTCTGCACATTGGTGGCCGGAAGGATTACCCCCTGGGCACCCGTAAGGCCGCCCTTGAGCTGACAGGTGTAGAAAAAACCTTCAACCTTCTCGTTGACGCCGCCAATCGGCTGTATCTCGCCAAACTGGTTCACCGAACCGGTAATCGCCAGATCCTGACGAACCGGCAGTCCGGACAATGCGGACACCAGGGCACACAACTCTGCCAGAGAAGCACTGTCACCATCCACTTCCCCGTAGTTCTGCTCGAACGTCAGGCTGGCAGACAGATGCATGGGGTCATTGACGGCAAAATGGGCTGCCAGCCAGGAGCTGAGGATCATCACCCCTTTCGAGTGGATATTCCCGCCCAGTTTGACATCCCGTTCAATGTCCATCACCGCGCCATCACCATAATAGCAGGTGGCGGTAATCCGGTTTGACAAGCCAAATTCGAAACCACCCGTGGACAGCACCGACAGAGCATTCACCTGCCCGACGCAAGTCCCTGTCGTGGACACCAGTGTCGAGCCATCACGGATGGAATCATAGAACTGATCGCGGATGCGGCTGCTGCGATACTTCGCGCTCTCCAGCGCACGCTCCACATGAATATCCTGAATCAACCGGGCCCCCGCCTGACGGGCCCAGAAATCCGATTCCCGCAGCAGGTTGGCAATGTCCGCCGCATGCAGGGAAAGACGATCCTGATGATCGGCCATACGGGCACTGTATTCGATGATCCGCGCCACCGCCTTATTGTTGCAGTGCAGCAGTTTCTTCTCGTTGACCAGGCTGGCAATGAACTTGGCGTACAGCAACTGGCTGTCATCGGTGCGGTACATTTCGTTCTCGAAATCCGCAGTAACCCGGAACAGCTCGGCAAACTCGGGATCGTAATCCTGTAGCAGCATCCAGGTTTCGCGGTCACCGAACAGTACAATCTTGACGTCCAGGGGAACGGCTTCCGGTTCGATGGAAATGGTTCCGGACAGGGTCATTTCCCGCTCCAGGGAATTGATCTGGATCGATTTGGACCGCAATGCCCGCTTCAGGCCGTCCCAGACAAATGGCTGTTCCAGCACCTTGATGGCATCCATCAACAGGTAGCCGCCATTGGCCCGGTGCAGGCTCCCCGGCCGAATCAGGGAGAAGTCGGTAAACACCGTGCCCTTGTAGGTCACGTTCTCCACATAACCGAACAGGTTGTGGTAGGTCGGATTGTCTTCCACCACCACCGGAACCTCATCGGTTTTCTGGTGTACCAAGACGTTGACCAGATAGCGGCGGGGCATTTTCTTGTCCAGAGAGGCGTAGGCAATAGCGGCCTGCTCCTCATTGTCTTCAAGAAAGATATCCAGGCTTTCAGCCAGATCAGCGCGCACCGCCTCGAAATAGGCCACTACTTCTGGCAGGTCCCTGTATTTGGCAATCAACTCGTCAAGCTGGTGCCCGGAAATGCCCTCCAGAGTCTCCTGATTAAGGGCCATCTGCTTCTCGGCGTACTCCTGTTCCCAGTCCGCCAGTTTACGCAGCGCCTGGCGCAGCTTTTTCTCAAGCTTGTTGATGGAGTCCTCGAACTTGTCGCGCTGCTCCTCCGTCAGCTCCTTGAACGATTCAGCGGTATGGGGTTCGTCTCCATTCATCGCCACCAAGCGGTAACCGCCCGGTGTCGAGACCGTCAGGCTGACCTTCTTGCGCTTGGCCTGGCTGGCCACTTTTTCCAGTTCGTCTTCCTGCTTTTTTCCATACTCGTTCTTGAGCTGTTCCGCGCGCTCCAGGAAACTGTCGCTGTCAAACGTCTGGGGGATCATTTTCATCAGCCGCCCCATCAGCTGTTCCATATCCTGCTTCAGGGCATTGCCCTTGCCCGCGGGCAAACGGAGCAGCTTTGGTATACGGGGCTCTTCGAAATTGGCCACATAACACCAGTCATGGCTACTCTGCTCGGTGTCCACATGATGCTCAAGATACCGGAGCATCATGGTGCGCTTGCCCAGACCGTTACGGCCGACAGCATAGACGTTGTAACCGCTGTGGGGCATCGCCAGCGCGAAACGGACGGCTTCCTGGGCGCGGTTCTGGCCAACGATTTCAGCCAGCGGTTCCAGTTGCCGGGTGGTCTTGAATGGCAGATCTTTTAGTACACAGGCTTTGTAAAGCTGATGCAGGGACAGTGACTTCAAGGTTCGGTCCTGTAACGGTCAGAATGCTTTGGCGATCCCTTTTCGGGTGTCGGACCGCCAAACGTGTTAGTTCCATGGCCGGTCATTGTAGAATCTGCCGCCCGCTATGTCGCGTTCCCACCAAAGATTTCTGCAATCGTTACGCCGGGCATGCGTTACAACAGACCGGCATCAAGGCTGGCTGCCACGTACATCCCCAGTTCCCGACACTGCTCCTCAAACTCGTGCTTATAGTCGCCACGGCAGATCAGCGGTTCCTGTACGAGTTTCCAGCGCAGGCCGGTGGTGATGCTTTCGATAGCGCGGTTGGTGCCGGTGCCGTCGTGGCCGGCGCGGATGTAGTAGGCAAAGGGCAGGCCCTGGGTCAGTTCCAGGCAGGGGTAGTAGCTGCGGTCAAAGAAGTCTTTGAGGGCGCCACTCATGTAACCGAGGTTTTCGGTGGTGCCGAGGATAATGGCGTCGCAGGCGAGGATGTCATCGGGGCCAGCCTCCAGCGGTGCTTTGACCACTACTTCGACGGCCTCGATGTCTTCATGGCGGGCGCCTTCTTTAACGGCGTCGCGCAATCGGAGGGTATTCGGGGAAGGTGCGTGGGCGACGATTAGCAGTCGTTTCATTGCGTCCTCCCCCGAAAGGCTAAAACCTTAAAGCAGTTCACCGCTGGCTTCCGCCGGCTCTTCGGCTGCCGCTTCCTTCTTGGAAACCGGCTTCGGCATCAGCTTGTCACGCACCTTGGCTTCGATTTCGTGGGCGATTTCCAGGTTTTCTTCAAGGTACTTGCAGGCATTGGCCTTGCCCTGGCCGATCTTGTCACCGTTGTAGGCGTACCAGGCTCCGGACTTGTCCACGAAACCTTCTTTCACGCCCATGTCGAGCACTTCGGCCATGTGGTAGATGCCCTTGCCGTACATGATCTGGAACTCGGCCTGCTTGAACGGCGGGGATACCTTGTTCTTGACGACTTTAACGCGGGTTTCGTTGCCTACCACTTCGTCGCCGTCTTTAACGGCACCGATGCGACGGATGTCGAGACGAACAGATGAGTAGAATTTCAGGGCGTTGCCACCGGTAGTGGTTTCCGGGGAACCGAACATAACGCCGATCTTCATGCGGATCTGGTTGATGAACACCAACAGGCAGCTGGCGTGCTTGACGTTACCGGTCAGCTTACGCAGGGCCTGGGACATCAGGCGGGCCTGCAGGCCAACGTGGCTGTCACCCATTTCGCCTTCAATTTCGGCTTTTGGCGTGAGGGCCGCAACGGAGTCGACGATGATGACGTCAACCGCATTGGAGCGAACCAGCATGTCGGCGATTTCCAGGGCTTGCTCGCCAGTGTCTGGCTGGGAGACCAGCAGTTCGTCCACATTCACGCCCAGCTTTTCGGCATAGATGGGATCCAGGGCGTGTTCGGCGTCGACGAAGGCGCAGGTTTTACCCTCTTTCTGGGCTTCGGCAATCACCTGGAGGGTCAGCGTGGTTTTACCGGAGCTTTCCGGGCCGTAGATTTCGACAATCCGCCCGTATGGAAGGCCGCCAATACCAAGGGCAACATCCAGCCCGAGGGAGCCGGTGGACACCGCAGGAATGGCTTCACGGGGCTGGTCGCCCATTTTCATCACGGCGCCCTTGCCGAACTGGCGCTCGATCTGGCTCAGTGCTGCGCTTAATGCTTTCTTGCGGTTGTCTTCCATCGGTGCGAAACCCTCATTCCTGTATATTTGAACAGTATTAAAACATAACCCGTCGGCGAGACCAACCCCTGTTTTCAGGCTGCCCCGACAAACGCTGCAACCCCCTGAAGTGCATACAAAACAGCCTGCCTTCGGACCTCATCCCGATCACCCGGGAAGCATTCTACCCTGGCCACGGTATCGTCCGGGGCGGTGCCCCAGGCAAACCAGACCGTGCCCACAGGCTTGTCATCACTGCCGCCACCAGGGCCGGCTACACCACTGATCGCTACCGCCACGCCAGCACCGGTAGCGGCCAGGGCGCCCGCCACCATTTCCCGCACCACCGGTTCGCTGACGGCACCATGTTCTTCCAGGGACGTTTCGGTGACGCCAAGCAGTTTTATTTTTGCCTCATTGCTGTAAGTCACCAACCCCGCCTCTACATAGGCAGAAGATCCGGCGCGGTCAGTCAGCACCTTGGCGACCCAGCCGCCTGTGCAGCTCTCAGCCGTGGCTATCGTGCGTTCCTGACGGATCAATTCATCCCCGAGACGATTCCCGGCATCCGCGAGTTGCTCATCGGTAACAGACATAATCCTCTCCCTCGTTTCATCCGGAGCATTAGGAGCTATTCAGAGGCTCCCTATTTTCTTACAATCCCCGACTCTGTAAAAAGCCAATGACCCGGACGCCTTCATGTCAGTAGCTCAGACCGACCTTTCCCAGCACACGCCGATGATGAGGCAATACCTCAAAATCAAGGGCGAGCACCCCAATGAACTGGTGTTCTACCGCATGGGGGACTTTTACGAGCTGTTCTACGATGACGCCAAAAAAGCGGCGGAGCTGATGGACATCACGCTCACCGCCCGTGGTCAGTCCGGTGGCAGCCCGATTCCCATGGCCGGAATTCCGTACCATTCCGCTGAAGGTTACATTGCACGGCTGGTGCGGGCAGGTCAATCCATCGCCATTTGCGAACAGATTGGTGATCCGGCCACCAGCAAGGGCCCGGTGGAGCGACAGGTCGTTCGCATCGTCACACCCGGCACACTGAGTGACGACGCTTTCCTGGAGGACCGTCGCGACAATCTGCTGGTGGCGATCTACAACCACCGCGAACAGTTCGGCTTTTCCTCCCTGGACATCTCCAGTGGTCGTTTTGCCGTGTCTGAACTGGAGAACCTGGAAGCCCTCCAGGGAGAACTCCAGCGCCTGCGCCCGGCGGAGATTCTGATCAGCGAGGATTTCCCCTACGAGGAGCTGCTGGAAGGTTTCACCGGTATTCGCAGGCAGGGCCCCTGGCTGTTTGAACCCGACACCGCCCGCCGGGTGATTACCCAGCAACTCCAGGTGCGGGACCTGACCGGCTTTGGCTGCGAGGAACTGACCCTGGCGATCTGCGCTGCCGGCTGCCTGTTGCAATACGCCCGGGAAACCCAGCGTACAGCCCTGCCCCATATTCGCAAGCTGACCCGTGAGCGCCGGGAAGAAGCCGTTATCCTGGACGCCACCAGCCGCCGCAACCTGGAAATCGACACCAACCTGATGGGCGGCCACCAGCACACGCTCGCCTGGGTGATGGACAGAACCGCCACTTCCATGGGTGGCCGCGAGCTTCGCCGCTGGCTCAACCGGCCGCTGCGAGACGTGGAAGTGGTGCAACAGCGCCAGCAAGCAGTTTCCGCCCTGCTGGATGGATTCCACTATGAGCCGGTTCACGATCTTCTGAAAACCGTGGGGGATATTGAGCGGGTACTTGCTCGGGTCGCGCTGCGATCAGCTCGCCCCCGGGACCTGGCCCGGATGAGGGATGCGTTTCAGGCCCTGCCGGACTTGCAAGAGGCACTGAAGCCGGTCAACTCCCACCACGTCGTCAAACTGGCGTCCATCATCGGGGAATACCCGGAACTGGCTGACCTGCTGGAGCGGTCCATCATCGACAACCCGCCCGTGGTGATCCGCGACGGCGGCGTCATCCGCGAAGGCTTTGATGAAGAGCTGGACGAGCTGCGCAACATCAGCGAGAACGCCGGCCAGTACCTGTTGGATGTGGAAACCCGGGAGAAAGAACGTACCGGCATCAGCACCCTGAAGGTGGGCTACAACAGGGTTCACGGCTATTACATCGAAATCAGCCGCGCCCAGTCCGACCAGGCGCCGGTGGACTACATCCGCCGCCAGACCCTGAAGAATGCCGAACGTTTTATCACGCCGGAACTGAAAGAATTCGAGGACAAAGCCCTGAGCGCCAAGAGCCGCGCCCTGGCCCGGGAAAAATCCCTCTACGACGAGGTGCTGGAAACCGTCGCCGCGGAACTGGCGCCCCTGCAGGATGCCGCCCAGGCCCTTGCCGAACTCGACGTACTGAGCAACTTTGCCGAGCGCGCCACCAGTCTGCGCTTCTGCGCGCCCGAGTTCAGTGAGATGCCGGGCTTTGATATCGAGGAAGGCCGTCATCCGGTTGTAGAGCAGTTGCTGAGCGAGCCTTACGTGCCCAACGACCTGCTGATGGATACCCAGCGTCGCATGCTGGTGATCACCGGCCCCAACATGGGCGGTAAGTCCACCTACATGCGTCAGGCGGCACTGATTGCCCTGCTGGCCTATACCGGCAGCTTCGTACCGGCCAATCGTGCGATCGTGGGGCCGGTGGACCGTATTTTCACCCGCATGGGTTCTTCCGACGATATTGCCGGCGGCCGCTCCACCTTCATGGTGGAAATGACGGAAACCGCCAACATTCTCCACAACGCCACCGAGTACAGTCTGGTGCTGATGGACGAGGTGGGGCGTGGTACCAGTACCTTCGACGGCCTGTCCCTGGCCTGGGCCACCGCCGAGCACCTGGCCAAGGAAACCCGTTGCTACACCCTGTTCGCCACCCATTACTTCGAGCTGACGCAACTGGCCGAAGAGCTGCGGCACGCAGTCAACGTGCACCTGACTGCCACCGAACACGATGACAGCATTGTGTTCCTGCACAACGTCCACGACGGCCCGGCCAGTCAGAGCTACGGCCTGCAGGTGGCCAAGCTCGCCGGGGTTCCCCAGGACGTTATCCGCAATGCCAGGGCCCAGTTGACCCATCTGGAAGGCAACAGCACACCGGTGAATCCGGTTGCGCCGACACAGGCAGGCGGGCAAGGAGAAGCCAGGACCACGCCAACCGCCAGCGAACCACGGGTCAATGAACCGGTATGGCAGGGGGATATGTTCGCCAGCATGGAGCCAAGCGCGGTAGAGGAAGCCCTGAAAACACTCGACGTGGATGACCTGACACCGCGGGAAGCGCTGAACCGGCTGTACGAATTAAAACAATTAATGGCGAGGTAGACGGCAAATCCGGCCGGATTGATCTATGTAATAAGTTTATAGCGGCCTGACGCTTGCGGGAGCGGGGGTCGCTCCCTACAATATCGCGCACTTCATATTATAAACTGATGAGACTGACCACTGGACCAGGAATCAAACTATGGCCTTTATCGTTACTGATAACTGTATCAAGTGTAAATACACCGACTGCGTAGAGGTGTGTCCGGTTGACTGCTTCTACGAAGGCCCGAACTTTCTGGTGATCGACCCGGACGAGTGTATTGACTGCGCCCTGTGCGAACCAGAATGCCCTGCCGAGGCGATTTTCTCCGAAGATGAACTGCCCGCCGATCAGGTCGAGTTTGTTGAGCTCAACGCTGACCTGGCTGGCAAATGGCCGAACATCACCGAGAAGAAAGATCCGCTTCCGGACGCCGAAGAATGGGATGGCAAGCCCAACAAGCTCCAGTACCTGGAGAAGTAATCCCAGCGCGTCCCGTGACGCGAATCAAGAAAAAGGGAAGCCTCGGCTTCCCTTTTTCTTTGCCCGGCCGGAAACCTGCATCAGTTCGTCGCCAGCTTTGCCCCCATGGCCACAAAGAACCCGCCCGTCAACGCATTCAGCGCACGCTTGAGCCGGACACTGGCGCCCAGGCCCCGGAACCGGACAACCACCCACGCCAGCCCGCATTGCCAGAACATCGCCAACAGGAAATGCACCCCCGCCAGAATCAATGACTGCTGGAATGCATTGCCCGACGGATCAACGAACTGCGGCAACAATGCCATGTAGAACAACGCGGTTTTGGGGTTGAGAACGTTGGAAAGCAGGCCTTCCCGAAAAGACAGCCAGCGGGAAACAGGGCGCCGGGCCACCGGGGGTTCGACGGCGCTGGGTTCATCGCCGCGTTTGATGGCCTGCCGCAGGGAACCGATGCCCAGCCACACCAGGTAGCAGGCGCCTGCCCACTTGAGCGCGGAGAAGGCCCAGGCCGTTTCCACCAACAGAATGGAAATACCCAGCGCGGACAGCGAGGCATGAATGAACAGGCCGCTACAGATACCCACGCTGGTCACGCAGCCATCCTTCAGTCCACCCCGGCCGGTGTTGCGCATCACCAGCAGGGTATCGACTCCCGGGGTGACGGTCAGCAGCGTGATGGCCACAAGGTAGGCCCAGAACAGTTCCGAAAACAACAGCGCCTCCACTTATGCAAGCCGGAGGCGCTGGCTGTCAGGCCTCCTGCTGGAGAATCTTTTGCGCCGCGGCGGATTTGTAGAACGGTGACAAGCGGCGGCGAACCAGGGCCTCAACATAACCCTCTTCCCGCAAAACGTCCACAACGGGCAGGATGAAACCATCGATCTCCGCCATGATGACCTCTCTGGTAACGCCAACGTCATTCAGGAGGTCGGAAATGGGCCGGTCACCGTATTTGGCGAACAGATGAGACACCACCGCCCTGACGCAGCCTTCAAAGTACGGCGTCTTACGGAACTGCAGCCAGAACTCGTACCCCATGACCACGAATTCCTGCAGCTGAATGTCACCCAACCCTTCGTGCAGGTCTTCAATGGTGCGATCTTCCACCGCCACCCAGGCCGCCATCACGCTGTCTCGCAGCTCACTGTCGGACAGGGCGCGATGCAGGAACTGTTCACTGCGATTGATCAGCCCGGGCAGGCTGTCGGACAGCCATGCCTTGATCCGCCGTTCGAAGGTCTCGTCCAGGCCGGGCACGGCCCTGTTGGCCATGCGCTTGCCAAACTTCATTACCGAGCCCACCGCCGGAACCGACTTGGTAATCAGGTTGTCTTCATAGAGATAATTGACCAGCCCGTGATACACCACATTGGAGACCAGCTCCTGGTAGACCGGGTGGGCCATGATTTCGCCGATGATCCGTTCCCGCTGCTGCCGTAACTCCAGCGCCTCCTCCAGGAAACCGGTGGCCTGCTCGCGGGTAAGGATCTCGCCCAGGGTTGTCTCGGCCTGTACCGGGGCATTCAGCACCTCCGTGGCCATTTCCGCAGCCATTTCAGGAAGCCCGTCCCCCAACTCCATATCCACAACGATGCGCTGAATCACCCCCATCACCTGCTCTTCCGACGTAATCCGGCCCAGGGTAACTTCGTCGGCGTAACTCAGCAGCTCACTGACCTCATTTTCTACAAACTTGCGCAGTTTCGCGCCCTTCAGCGCCGCCATTTCATGCTTGACGTGCTGCTCCAGCAGCTCGTTGGCGAGATCCGTATTGCCTTTTGTCATGGTGTCAGCTGTCCTGTTTCTGGAATGAAATCCGATGGCCAGAGGCTAACACGAAGACCGGCCGGAACGGTTTGCCAAAAATACAGGTAAGCAGGTGCGGTCGGGTCAGTTGCAACCGGCCACACAGGAGACAGGTGATTACTGAAAATCTTTAAAATCATGGGGTTCCGCCGCCAGGGACAGGCAGAGGCTGCCAGGCCCCACATAGATACTGCTGGTAATCCCCATCTGGGAGAGCAGTAACTCCACACCGTTACGTTCGCAGGCATTCCTGAGTTGGTTCAGCCCCGGAAGATCCTCGATTTCGGTCCAGGTCAGCCCACAGGAAAGACTGACATAGGGAGTAAGCAAACCCGCTTCAACCCTGGCCGCGGCATAGTTCATCACTTTCTCGACCGCCACATCAAAGCTCCGGGTTTTTGCCACTGGCTGACCTTCCGCCCCCTGACCAAAAAGCACCGGCGTGATATTCAATGCCTTGCCGAGAAATGCCACCAGGGCCGATACACTCTTGTCCCCGCGCCTGCGAGCACGCTCCCGAATATAATGGAGGTCCCGCGGAATCACGCAGGTATAGATCTTGTCGGTAAAGGTTTCCACTTCATGGCGCAGGGCGTTCTTGGAGAGTTTTTGTCCGATCAGTTTGAGAGTATGGGCCGCCAGCAGCCCCTGACCGGCAAAAATCTGTTTGCTATCGATCACCCGCATCGAAAACTTGCCTTCCCGCCCCGCGGCCTCACGTGCCCGCTGGTAGTGAGACATCACGCTGTTCATCGCTTCCGTAGCATTCTGGTAGATCAGGCTGCGGGTTCTGGTCACGGTCTCACAGATCGCCACATCAAATTGGGTAACAATTTTCTCCATAAACAGATCGTGGATCTGTTTCGGGGTGAATGCCTGAGTATCCGCCTGGTGTCCCCTTTGCAGCAGACCACTCTGGTAGAACTCCTGGGTACGGACCGGGTCGTGTTCGTCAATATAGGTCTGGCCGTCGATCACGGCGGTAACGGGAAGAACAAACAGGTCGTGCTTGCGGCTGAACTCGTAGGGCAGATCGCACGCAGAATCCACGATTAGACCAACTCGCATGGGGGCCTCCAGCTGTGGGAACTTCCTGGCATGGAATTCCCTTTTTATTGTCGTTGTTTTTGGCAGCAGCCAGTCTTGCACAAAGTGATCATTATTTCAGCAATCACCTATTACGAATCCGACGCCACGTTTTCCAGCTCCCGCAGATTGTCCTCCAGAAGTGATCGGTTATCCTGCTGCCACGGGTGAAAGCCTTTACGAAAATAAGCCATGAAATCCGGCATGCACTTGCGCAGCACCCCGGGCTTACCCCAAAGGAAATTCAGACCGCCCATCCAGGTCCGCAGGCTCCAGAGTTTGCCGTCGGTTTTCAGCAGGCTGCAGGTATTAATGAAGGTGTACTTGAAGAAGTTCCAGGTCACGAACAGGAAGACAATGCGCCGTAGCCGCTCATTGCCGATACAGTGACGGTAGACATCAAAGGCAACGGACTTGTGCTCGGTTTCTTCAATGGCGTGCCAGCGCCACAAGGCCCTCATGGTCGGCGTTGCGCCGTCCATCCACTCGGGATGGCTGAGGATCGCATTGGCCAGCACGGCAGTGTAATGCTCCGCGCCACAGGTGCCTGCAAGCTGGCGGCTCGGGGGAAGCCGGCCCACCCACGCCATGTGCTTGCGGAATCTCCGGTCCAGCCCTTCGATGTCATAACCACGGGCTTTCAGGGCTTCGTTATAGCTCTTGTGTTCACGACTGTGCAGCGCTTCCTGACCGATAAAGCCGCGAATTTCCTCTGCCAGCTTGGGGTCATCAACCCTGTCCCGATACAGACGTACGGCATTGATGAACTGCTGCTCGCCGTCGGGAAACTGCAGGGATAACGCGTTGAAAAACGCGGTACGGAAGGCATCGTTCCCGTGCCACAGGGTTTTAAGGTCGTCGGCGACGTCGAACCGCATGTGCCGGGGAGCAACGTTCACACCGTCGGGCGTGGAGCTGATGGTCATGACTGCCTCCGGTTTTTATGGTTATGGAGTGGCGGACGAAAAATAACCAGCCAAATCAGTTTAAACCTGGAAAGCAGAGGGAAGGAAGTCGATGACAGGCAAAACCAGACAAATTGTCACGAAATGACATCAGTGTCCCGTCTGGCTAATTCGTTAACCCACTGCGTACCACTGGTGCCTCTGGCCAAGGCGCCAGTCCGTAGGTGTGGTGGTTCCACATCAAGGGCTGGCAACACAGGCCCAGAGGCACCAGCGGTACGCCCTTCGGGAGCCCCTGAAAGCCTTGAGAGCGGTGTTGCGTCGGCTCGATTTGGAACCACCAAACCTTCACCACCGCGCCTTGCTCTCAAGGCTTTCAGGGGCTCAGTGGGTTAACGAATTAGCCAGACGGGACACTAGTCAAAAAAAGGGGAGGTATGGCAGTGCCGATACCTCCCGAAGGACACACAGGGGTTGGGTCGCCTCCGGTGCAGAAGCCGGAGGCGACCGGTTTAGTGCTCTTCCGCGGCTTGCACACCCGGCGCTTCGGGGTCCGCGGTGAAACCAAGCAGTTTGGTACGTTCAATCAGGAAATACAGGACCGCGCCGGTCGCCAGCCCCCAGCCCGCGCCGTAGACCGCGAGCACCACACCCATGGTGCCGGCGATACCACGCTCGGTGTTGTTCTCCAACTGCTCCAGCCCCACCATCAGGCAGATGTAACCGGTCAGCAGCAGGGTCAGTGACAACGCAATCGGCAGTACCGGCTGGAAGAAGCTCACCAAGGGCAATACGAACAGCGCGATGAAACCGGTAATCCAGAAGGTGCCGCCGCCGCTGTAGATGGAGTCCATGGCGTTACGGCCATACTTGTAACGCTCCGCCATGGTGGCGGTAACCGCCGTCCAGATCGGGCCAGCGAGGCCGGGGTACGGTGCGAAGAAGGCGTGGCCACCGTTGCGAATGGCAGTCACCAGGTGAACGCGATCGATGCTGTTGTCGATGTCCTCGTCCTTGCGCAGATGATCCACGCGGTTCATCAGCGACTGGCCGACAACGATGTCGCCAAAGGCAATGACGTAGGCAATCACCGCCGTGGGAATGGCGTACATGAACACTTCGGCATCCGGGAAGCCAACCGCAAACGGCAGGTAGTTCCACAACTCGTCAAACGCCGGTTTGGTAATGCCCCACTCCACGTTCGGAACCGCATACTCACCGGTAGCAAAGCCCACCAGAATGGCAACCACCATCCCCGGCACCATGCCGTAGTTGGCGATCTTGCGGGCAAAATTACTGGTATCCACGAAACCCTTGAACGACACCGAGAACATCAGGTACAGACACACCAGGCCACCCACAATCAGCGAGATCGGGGTTTCCGCCAGCCGTCCGCCGGCCTCGATTTCGCCCATCAGCGCGGCGATACCGGCGCCGATGATGATGCCACCTTTCATCGAGCGGGGAATCAGCTCCACCAGCTTGCTGCCGAGGCGGGTAATCCCCAGCACCAGAAAGATGATGAACACCAGGAACTGCAGTGCGAACAGGGCCTGAATGGCTTCGGGGCCGGGTTCGTAATCACTCAGAAACAGCAGCACCACCGGAATGCCCGGGGTAATCCAGCCCGGCACCAGCGGCACACCGAGCAGCGCCGGCAGCATGAAGCCGATGCCACAAATGACCACGTAAGCCAGCGCCACGTCATAAGGCACGCCCAGGTATTTCTCCAGCAGCGGAATCATCGCCAGACTGACCACGAACATGATCAGCGCCTGGACCATCTCCGCAGATTCCCAGCGATAATGGACAAACGGCAGGCGAACCTTGAAGGGTCCTGCGGGCCAGTACGGCTGCTCTTCCCCGTTGTTGCGATGAAAAATTTGCATAATAAGGCCTCCGGGTGCACGCAGAAGCGTGCACCTGATGTTGTTTTTGTGAGGGTGTTTAAGAGGCGCTGAGCGCCAGGTCAGCGGCGAGCTCGGTTATTCCAGCTCTTTGGCCTGGTCACGCAGCACAAACTTCTGGATCTTGCCGGTGGACGTCTTCGGCAGCTCCGAGAAAACCACCGTCTTGGGCACCTTGAAGCGGGCCAGGTGCTCGCGACAGAAACTGATAATGTCTTCCTCGCTGACATCGCCGGCTTCCGGCTTGAGGGTCACGAAAGCACACGGTGTTTCACCCCATTTCTCGTCCGGACGGGCAACCACTGCCGCCTCGAGTATCGCCGGATGACGGTAGAGCGTGTCTTCCACCTCAATGGTGGAGATATTCTCGCCGCCTGAAATGATGATGTCTTTCAGACGATCCTTGATTTCCATGTAGCCGTCTTCATGCCATACCGCCAGATCCCCGGTATGGAACCAGCCGCCACGGAAAGCTTCCTTCGTGGCTTTCGGGTTCTTCAGGTAACCCTTCATCACGGTATTGCCGCGCAGGAAGATCTCGCCGATGGTTTTGCCATCCTTCGGCACCGGTTCCATGGTATTGGAATCGCCCACCATGGTGCCGGCCAGAGTGTGATAACGAACGCCCTGACGAGCCTTCTTTCTGGCGCGATCATGGAGCGGCAACGCATCCCATTCGGATTTCCAGGCACAAACGGTGACTGGGCCATACACTTCGGTCAGGCCGTACACGTGAGTCACCGCAATGCCCATTTCCTCAATGGCGCCAATCACCTGCGCAGGGGGCGCGGCGCCGGCGGTCATGGACTTCACTTCGTGATCGATCCCAGTCTTGGCGGACTCGGGCACGTTCAGCAGCGCATTCAGCACAATCGGCGCGCCGCACATGTGGGTGACCTGATGATCGCGGATCAACTGCAGGATCTTTTCCGGGTCTACCCGACGCAGGCACACGTGAGTACCGGCCATGGCGGTAATGGTCCAGGGGAAACACCAGCCGTTGCAGTGGAACATTGGCAGGGTCCAGAGATACACCGGATGCATGTCCATGGACCAGACCGCCTGGTTACCGAGGGCGTTGATGTAGGCGCCACGGTGGTGATAGACCACCCCCTTGGGGTTGCCGGTGGTACCAGAGGTGTAGTTCAGGGAAATCGCATCCCACTCGTTTTCCGGGAAACGCCACGCATAGTTCGGATCCCCTTCCTGGAGGAAGGCTTCATAGTCCAGGTCACTGACCTGGGTGCCTTCGCCGTATTCCGGATCGTCCACGTCAATCACCAGCGGCTTGGCGTCCAGGCGGCTGATGGCATCGCGGATAACTTCGCCGAATTCGCGATCGGCGATCACCACCTTCGCCTCACCATGCCCCAGCATGAATGCGATGGCTTCCGCGTCCAGGCGAACGTTGAGGGTATTGAGCACCGCGCCTATCATCGGCACCCCAAAATGGCACTCCACCATAGCGGGAATATTGGGCAGCATTACCGCCACGGTGTCACCACGGACAATACCGCGACCGGCCAGGGCCGAAGCGAGACGGCGGCTGCGGTCATATGTCTGCTGCCAGGTATAGCGCAGCGCCCCGTGAATCACCGCCGGGTAGTCCGGGTACACACTGGCGGTGCGCTCGATGAAATCAATGGGAGACTGAACAGCGTAGTTGGCATCAAGGGGCCCAAGGCCCTGGTCAAAAATCGAGGTCATGGTTGTGGTCCTCTGTGAGCTGCATTGTTCTTATGGTGTATTCAGGGAGTACGCTATAACAGCTATACTTCGATATAGACGAAATAGTATTTGATAGTGATTATACTAGAAATTACACCAATGTATTATAGTGCATATACTATAACAATATCAGATAGTGAGATGTCATTCCCTTGACCAAGCTTAGCCCACTTCAGGACTTCGACCCGGAAGCCACCCTTATTCTGGATGGCAACGCACAGGTGAAAGGTAAAAACCTGGCAGTATCAAAGCTTTGCCGGCACTGTCATCACAAAGAGGCAGCGGCCTTGCTCCCGGTAAACACCCGGGCTCTGGTGAAGGCTTGCCTGGACCAGAAGCGGGCCATTGAATCGGTTGAAAGCCGGGTGGCCGACTGCATCTTGCTGTGGACCTTTATACCGGCGCCCGACACCGGTGAGGTGATTGCACGCGGGCGCAATGCCACTGAAGAGATCCAGGCCCGGGACGAGGCAGCCCGCGCCAGCCGGTTGTATCGCCTGATCACCGAAAACACCACGGACCTGATCTCTCGCCACGCGCCCGATGGGCAGTTCATTGATGCCACCCCCGCATCCTGGCGTTTACTGGGTTACTGGCCCGAGGAACTTCGCGGCAAACCCCTGGAAGACATCTTTCGGGGAACCGGAGTGAGCCAGCAGTTGGAGGAGGCCCGGCGCAAGCTCCGGGACGATGGCTACGCCACCATGACCCTGAACATTACCCATCGGGACGGCAGCAAACGCTGGTTCGAGATTGCCAGCCGTGCCATTCGCGAGACCTATACCGGCTCGGTGATTGAGGTTGTCAGTGTGTCGCGGGATATTACCGCGCGGGTGGAATCCGAAGAGAATAACCGGCGACT
Source organism: Marinobacter alkalisoli (assembly GCF_045449855.1). Classification (NCBI taxonomy): domain Bacteria; kingdom Pseudomonadati; phylum Pseudomonadota; class Gammaproteobacteria; order Pseudomonadales; family Marinobacteraceae; genus Marinobacter; species Marinobacter alkalisoli. Next base: position 236,923 of record NZ_JBJJLC010000031.1, read on the forward strand.
GGCCGATGAACTGGCCCACACCGCGCGCCTGGCCACCCTGGGCGAGCTGGCATCCAGCATTGCCCATGAGATGAACCAGCCCCTGGCCACCATCGTGAACTTTGCCAGCGCCAGTCAGCGATACCTGAAACAGGCGCGGGACAACCCGGATTGTCTGGACCGTGTGGACGATGGCCTGCAGCGCATCACCCACCACGCCAACCGGGCATCGGAAGTGATCAAGCGCCTGCGTGCATTCCTGCGTAAGGGCCAGAAACGCACCGCCCCCATTGCGGTCAACGACGTTATCACCAACGTGGCACGCCTGTGCCAGTGGGATGCGGAGAAACACGGCATCACCATCCGGGAGCAGCTTGCAGATCCCGGTCCGGTCATTACCGCCGACCCGGTCCTGTTGGAACAGGTGCTGATCAACCTGATTCGAAACGGCATCGACGCCAACATCGAATCAGCCAATGAGCGCCCATCCCGGATCACCCTTACTACCAGCGTTACCGGGGCCCGGGAAACCCTGATCCAGGTTACCGATCAGGGTCCGGGGCTGGACGCCGAAGGGCTGCGGCAGATGTTCACGCCGTTTTACACCAACAAGCCCCAGGGCCTTGGGCTCGGTTTGTCCATGAGCCGTTCCATCATTGAGGGTTTTGGCGGCTTCCTGGACGCTGCCAGGGCTGAACAGGGCGGGCTGACACTGACCTGCCGGTTTCCGCCCGCGACATCCTCACGCCATAAACCTGTCCATATAACGGAGACACCCCCACATGACTGACGCTTCCACCACCGTATACGTGGTCGATGACGATGCCGGCATGCTTGAATCCACCCAGTGGCTGTTGGAATCCGTTGGCCTCAACGTCCAGGCGTACGCGGACGGCCGCCAGTTTCTGGAGGCCCTGGCGGATGCCACCAGCGGCTGCGTGATCCTCGACGTAAGAATGCCCGGCCTGGGCGGACTGAATGTGCAGGAAGAATTGCAGAAGCGCGGTTCCCGGCTGCCGATTATCTTTGTGTCCGGGCATGCGGATGTGCCGATTGTCGTCAGGGCCTTCAAGTCAGGCGCCTTCGACTTCATCGAGAAACCGTTCAACGAGCAGTTGTTGCTGGACAGTGTGCAGCAGGCATTGCAGGAACATCAGCAAACCAGCCAGCAGCAACGCGGGGACGAGGATACCGAAGCGCTGATCGCCACCCTCACCCGACGGGAACGGGACGTGTTCCTGCCGTTGGCCCAGGGTTACACCAGCCGCGAGATCGCCGACATGCTGGATGTCAGTATCAAGACCATCGACCTGTACCGCTCCCGGGTGATGAAACGCCTGGGCGTGGAACGCATGCCGGATGTCACCGGCATCGCCATTGCCGCCGGGTTGATGGATCCGCTGGATCTGCGGAGCTCAGCCGTTCAGTGACTGTTCCGCCAGTTCGCCAAGCCTGCGTACGGCAGCTTCGATACGCTCGCTCCAGGGATTTGCGCTGTTCAGCCTGAGACAGTTGCTGTATTTGTCGGCAGTCGAGAACATCAGTCCCGGCGCCACATTGATATTTTCCTCCCGGGCCCGACGGTAGACTTCGGTGCCGGTATTCTTGCCCGGTAACTGGACCCAAAGCACAAACCCACCCTGGGGCCGGCTGACCGCCGTGCCCTCCGGGAACCAGCGTGCCACGGCGATGCGCATCCGCTCCGTGGTCTGCCGGTAATTCTGCCTGGCCGAACGCAGGTAGCGGTCATAACTGCCCTGCTCCAGGAAGTGGGCCACCGCCAGTTGCGGGATGCTCGAGGTCGCCAGATTGACGAAGTACTTGTGTTGCCGAGCCTCGGCCATATAACGCCCAGGCACCATCCAGCCCAGCCGAAGCCCCGGGGAAATGGTTTTCGAGAACGAACTGCAGTAAATCACATTACCGGTACGGTCAAAGGCCTTGGCCGGTCGCGGGCGTTCACCGCTATGGAACAGGTCGCCATAGATGTCGTCCTCTATCAACGGCACCCGCGCATCTTCCAACATGGTCACCAGCTGGCGCTTGCGCTCATCGGACATGCGCGCGCCCATCGGGTTGCTGTGATTGGTCACCACTACGCAGGCTTTGACCGGCCACTGCTCCAACGCCATTTCCAGGCCTTCCAGGCTCAGCCCGTCGGATGGGTGAGTGGGCACTTCAATGACCCGCAAGCCCACCACTTCCAGCGCATGAAGAATGCCGGGAAAAGAGGGAGACTCCACCACCACGATATCACCGGGTACGGTTACCGCACGGAGGGCCAGAATGATGGCTTCCTGGGCGCCATTGGTGGCGAGGATATCGTCTGCGGTCACCGGTACCCCGAGAGCGGCCATGCGCTGGGCCAGCTGGCGCCGGAAGGACTCCTTGCCCGGGAAGGCATAGTCCTGATATTCCAGACCCCGCCGGGCGGCCCAGAGGATGGACTGCTGAATCTGCCGTACTGGCAGAAAATCCGGGTGCGGGACCGCTGCAGCCAGGGGCACCATGCGCTTCTGTTCATCGGCACACAGTTCCAGGGCCATGTCCCGCGCACTGACAGGCATCGGTCGTGCACGGTAGCGCCGCATAACCGGCTCAGGCGCATCCTTTGCCGGCAACCGCACGAAGTAGCCACTGCGTTCACGGGCTTCCAGATACCCCCGGCCCTCCAGTGTCTGGTGCGCTTGCAGAACGGTCGAAATACTCACGCCAAACTGCCGGCTTAATACCCGAACTCCGGGCAAACGTTCGCCTTCGCGATAGACACCGTCGCGAATCAGGGCCTGAAGCTGATCTGCCACCTGATTATAGAGAATACCCATAGCGCTATCCTGCCAAACCTGAGACACCGACGGGCAGTACAGATGGCCCGGATTCACACCGGTACAGATACCTTCATAAACCATCTGTACCGGTTCAAAAACAGATTATCTGAATCTGTTATGGAAGTCAGCCAGGAAAGACAATGGAATCATCGCCACAGGAAGAAGGAATTTCTCCATGAACGCATTGAACAGGGCCCTGCCCCACAACTTTACCCCGCCCCCGCGCAGCAGCACGAAGGATCTGCTGGCGCTGAACCACGTACCGGCCACGCCTGTTACGCTGAAAGGCATGCGGGCAACCCTGCAATGGCTGGACGATCTTGGCTTTCGGGTGGATCGGGAACAACAGGATCACTGGGTGGTCACCCACACCCGTCCCTTGCCGGAACTGCATTTTTACAGTGAAATCGAACTTGAACGGTTTGCCACCGGAAAAGCCCACCACTACGCTAAACGACTTCTCAGGGAGACATGCCAATGAGTTATCCAATTTATCAGGTAGACGCGTTCACCAGTAACCTGTTCGGCGGCAACCCCGCCGCCGTCATGCCGCTGGAAGAATGGCTCGAGGACGAGACGCTGCAGGCCCTCGCCCTCGAAAACTATTTGTCGGAAACAGCCTACTTCGTGGCGGAGAAAGACGATCCCGAAGTGGACTTTCACATCCGCTGGTTTACGCCGGGCGCCGAAGTGCCCCTGTGCGGCCATGCCACCCTCGCCAGCGCCTGGATCATTTCCAACAAACTGGGCTGGGAGAAAGACACCGTTCATTTCCGGTCAAAGAGCGGCATCCTCGGCGTTCGCCAGGGCGATGATGGCTGGCTGACCCTGGATTTCCCGCGCCTGGACTGGCAGGAACAGCCCACACCGGAGCTCGTCAAACAGGCTCTGCCGGACGCTCCCGATACCGCTCTGTATGTACCGAATGACACCAACTACCTGATCGTCCTGGAGTCAGAACAGGCGGTGCTTGATGCCAAGCCGGACCTACGGCTGCTGAAGCAACTGGGCAACCAGGGCCTGATCGTCACCGCTCGGGGCAAGGACTGCGATTTCGTCAGTCGCTATTTTGCGCCGGGTGTGGGCATTGATGAGGATCCGGTGACCGGTTCCATTCACAGCGTACTGGTTCCGTACTGGGCCGAACAGCTGGGGGGCACAACGTTCAACGCCAGGCAACTGTCCGCCCGCGGCGGCGAATTGCGCTGTGAACTGAAAGGCGACCGGGTCGATATCTCCGGCCAGGCCGCGTTCTACATGGAAGGTCAGGTTTACCTCTGACCGTCCAGTTCAGGGACGCACCGCCGTACCCGGCAGACGTCGCCGACGCCAATCCGTATAATCTCCGCACCTTTTAACGGATTGCGGTTATACCATGGCTTCAGACTACGACGTGATTATCATCGGTGCCGGGGCGGCGGGCCTGATGTGCGCCGCCACCGCGGGTTATCGCGGGCGCCGGGTACTGGTGCTGGACCATGCCAACAAACCGGGCAAGAAGATCCTGATGTCCGGTGGCGGGCGCTGTAATTTCACCAATCTGAACAGCACCCCCGCCAACTTTCTTTCGGAGAATCCCCATTTCTGTATCTCCGCCCTGAAACGCTACACGCCTCAGCATTTTCTGGAACTGGTGGAACGCCACGGCATAGAGCACGAAGAAAAGGCGGCCGGGCAACTGTTCTGCCGGGACAGCGCCAAGGACATCCTCAACCTGCTACTGACCGAGTGTGAATGGGCCGGCGCCGAGATTCGCATGAAAACCCAGGCGCGAAATATCGTCGCAACATCCGACGGTTACCAGTTGGATACCGGCTCAGGCACCCTGAGCTGCGAATCCCTCGTGGTCGCCTGCGGCGGCCTGTCCATTCCCACCATGGGGGCCACCGGCTTTGGTTATGACATCGCAAAGCAATTCGGACTTGAGGTGCTGCCAACCCGTGCGGGCCTGGTGCCCTTCACGCTCCATCCGGAGCTGAAACAGCAACTCGCGCCCCTGTCCGGCATCAGTTGCCCGGTGGATGTCAGCTGTAACAGTGAGCACTTCCGGGAACCCATGCTGGTCACCCATCGCGGCCTCAGCGGGCCGGCCATGTTGCAGATCTCCAGCTTCTGGGAACCGGGTGACGCTCTCTCCGTCAACCTGCTGCCCGCCTGCCAGATTCGGGAAGACCTACTGTCACTGCGCAAGAACAAACCGCAATCCAACGTTGGCCAGTACCTCGCCCAGCACCTGCCCAAACGGTTCGCCCAGGCCTTCAATGACCTCCATGGCTGGACCGGCCCTCTGCAGGGATACAAGAATACCGATATCGACCAGGTCGCTAGCACCCTCGGCCAATGGTCCATCAAACCCGCCGGCACTGAGGGGTATCGTACGGCGGAGGTGACCCTCGGTGGTGTGGACACGCGCCAGCTGTCCTCCAAAACCATGGCGGTGCTGGACCAGCCCAACCTGCATTTCATCGGCGAGGTGGTCGACGTGACCGGGCACCTGGGAGGGCATAATTTCCAGTGGGCCTGGGCATCGGGTGTGGCGGCGGGGAATAGCGCCTAGACTCTACAGATATACCCGATTCTGACGAGTCGACCAGTTCAGCAACCGAGTACACGGATGGAAGACGTAGCCAGTCAATTCTTCGACACGAACCAAACCACACTCAATCTGGCCATTGCCTTGCTGCTGGGCGCCATCATTGGCCTCGAAAGAGGCTGGGGAGCCCGGGAAAGAAAAGCGGGGGAGCGTATCGCAGGTATTCGCACCTTTGCCCTGATAGGGCTTTTAGGGGGCGTTGCTGCGGTATTGACCGAGGAAGTTACCGAGTGGGCGTTTCCGGTGTTGCTGGCAAGTGTAGTGGCTATGGCGCTGGTGGCGTATAGCGAACGAATGGCACATATTCGCGACTTCAGCATTACCGGCACCGTGGGCATGGTCCTCACATTCTGTTTTGGCGCCATTGCCGTAGCCGTCGACCCTGCCATTGCGGTCGGAGCGGCGGTTATTACCGCCATCATTCTCGACAACAAGCAGTCCATTCACAACGCGCTGAGCCAGCTGAAATCCCACGAACTGGATGCTGCCCTGAAGCTGCTGTTGATTTCCCTGGTCATGTTGCCGCTATTGCCCAACGAAGGCATGGGGCCAGGTGGCGTGCTGAACCCCTACGAAATCTGGTGGCTGGTGGTGTTGATCGCATCCATTTCATTTGTCGGTTATTTTGCCATCCGGTTGGCCGGCATGAGCAAAGGCATTCTGTTTACCAGCCTGTTTGCCGGCCTCAGTTCATCCACGGCGCTGACGCTCCACTTTGCACGTCAGGCTTCAACGGCGCCCAATCTCAGCCCTCAGTTTGCAAGCGGTACGCTGATCGCCTGCGGTACCATGTTTCCACGCATTCTGGCGTACTGTGCACTCATTAACCCGGCACTACTGCCCTCGCTCCTGTGGCCGGTGATCGTGATGTCAGTCCTGCTTTATGGCCCTGCATGGCTGATCTGGAAACGCCATGAAAGCCGCCTGGACGTACCGCAACCGGAACTTACCCAAAACCCACTGGACCTAAAATCCGCCTTCCTGTTCGGGTTGCTGCTGACGATTATCCTGCTGCTCGGGGAATATCTGCAGAACTGGTTCGGGGAAGCCGGCGTACTGGTTCTTGCGGCCACCTCGGGGATTGCCGACGTGGATGCCATCACGCTGTCGCTCACCCGCATGTCCCTTGAGGCGATTTCAATGCCTACCGCCGTCATCGGCATCGTGATAGCCGCCGCAGTGAACAACCTGGTCAAGGCGGGCATGTCCGGCAGCATTGGCGGGAAGGAAATGGGCCTTTTGGTCGGAGCGCCCATGGTGATATCTCTCCTGGTGGGGCTCGCCGTTGCCTGGCTGCTGTAGTATTACCGACACTACGTTTGTCAGCGGGCACGCCGGAAAGTGAGGTTGTACCTGAACTCCCCCGTCAGCGGATGCTGTCCCGGTTTGAGCCGAAGAACCCCATGATAGTTCATCCGGGCCGAGCGACCCCACACCACCACATCGCCACTGGTCAGCGTGGTATTTACCGGGCGGTCGCGGCGTCTGGCGCCACCCAGTTGAAATGTTGCCGGAACCCCGAGTGATACCGACACGATGGGCTGGGTGAAATCCTTCTCGTCCTTGTCCTGGTGCAGGCCCATTTTAGCGCCGGGTTGGTAACGGTTGATCAGGCAGGCATCCGGCTCAAAGCCGGGATAACCCGCCCCAGTTGCCGCCTCCCGCGCCAGATCCCGAAACACCTTCGGCATCGCTGGCCACGGCTGGCCGCTGCCGGGATCGGTATGCTGGTAGCGGTAGCCCGAGGTATCCGTCACCCAGCCCCACTCCCCGCAACAGGTCATCGCCACGGACATGGTACGACCACCCGGCGTCCGCATGTTCCGGAAAGGCGCCTGTTCGGCAATACCGGCAATGGCAGCCAGCAGCGCTTCCTCCCTTTCCAGCGCGAAATGCCGCAGGACAACGGCATCGTCAACAACGGCCTCGGTCCAGGGGTCCTGAGACTCCCCGGCAAACAGATCAGGAGTTATAGAGAGAGACTTTTTCATAACATTCAAAGAAAAAACGCGGTTCAGGGTCTACCTTTCTACTATCGGAATACGTTCTTCCTGGCCTTCAAGGATCATTGATGTCAGCCAAACACCAGTCGGCCCAGGTTTCCCTGGCTTTCCTGATTGCGTCGGCGATTACCCTGGGCATGCTCATTCTGACCATTGTACTCGTTGGTCAGAGTTTTCGCGGTATGGAATCGGCCAAGATCACTGCCGCCAGCGCCACCGCAAAACAACTGGCGGTCAGCGTCGACGACCGCATTCGCGCTATCACAGGGCCGCCGGCGACAGCACTGGCCGTTCTCAGCCATGACCCACTCGCCAGGACCGACAACCTGGAGCAACGGCTGGCCCGTTTACCGGTCATTGCGGACATCCTGACCAGCAGCGATATCGTCAGCGCCGTATATGCCGGCTACAGAGATGGCGACTTCTTCCTGCTGCGAAAAGTCCGCGAGAGTGAAGTTTCCCGCTTCCCCAACGCACCACCGAATACCCGGTTCCTGCTACAGACCATTACCCGGGACAGCGAAGGCGGTCGCAATCCGCAGTGGCACTTCTATGATCAGGACCGGACCCTGATCTCCCGCCAGTCTCCCGAAACCTATGAATTCGACCCACGGGGCCGGCCCTGGTATCAACAGGCCAGGCAATCCGGCATCACCGAGTTAACCGATCCCTATGTGTTCTTCACCACCCGTGAGACCGGGCTGACGCTCTCTCGCCGGGCCACAGTTGATGGCGACAGCGGCGCGGTGTTCGGTGTGGATGTCACGGCATCGGACCTCAGCCAGCAACTGGCTCAACTGCGACACACACCGGGTACACAGATTGGCATTGTGAATCATGAGGGGGCGGTTCTTGCCTATTCCATCACTGATCAGTCTCTCAGCACCGACACTACCGAGGCAGGGCCGGTCCAGGTCGACAACCTGCCCCATCCAGCATTGGCGGATGCCATGGTCCATGCCCGGACGGAAGGCGGAAATAACGGTGTCAGCCGCTACACCTCGGCGGACCGGGACTGGTATGGCATGACCGAACCACTGGCGTCGCTCGACGGAGAGGGCCTCACCATTGCGGTTGCCATTCCCGCCGATGAGCTGCTGGCCGACGTTTGGAGCGCCCTGTCACGGCAAACCATGGTGGCCGGCACCATTGCCCTGATGCTACTGATCATTGGCTGGCTGCTGGGCCGCCGGGTCGGGAAACCCCTGGAGCGGCTGACCGACCACGTCAGCTCGTTGTCCCGTTTCCGCTTTGATACCCCGATCAAGGTGGATTCCCATATCCGTGAAGCCCGGCAACTCAGTGTGGCGCTGGACGACATGGCCAGCGCCATTCACAGCTTCCAGAACATCGCCACTGTCCTGAACCGGGGGCAGGACCTGAATACCCTGCTCCGCGACATCCTCGACCAGATTGTTCACATAGTCGGCCAGAACCGGGGCGCTATCTACCTGTTCAGCCGGCAAAACAGCGAACTGACCCTTGCCGTCGACAGAGATCTCCATCTGCCGACCACCATTACCGCTGTGACCACCGATGCGGATGACAGCGACATCATCAAACACCTGCGCCGGCACCTGCCCGGGCACCCTGTGTTCGCCATTCTCCGCAACCGGCGGAAACAGCTGATCGGCGCCATGGTTATTGAAATGGAGCACGGGGATCATACCCACCTCAGCGACGATTTGATTGTCTTCGTCGATGAGATAGCCGGCTCCGCCGCCGTCGCCATTGAAACCCGCGAGCTGATCGAAAGCCAGCAGGCCCTGCTGGAGGGCATTATTCGCCTGGTGGCCAATGCCATTGATGCCAAGTCACCCTACACCGGCGGCCATTGTGACCGGGTCCCCAAGCTGGCCCAGATGTTGGTCAATGAAGCGGAGAACAGCACCGAAGCGCCGTTCCGCGATTTTCAGCTCAATGAAGAACAACGCTACGAATTCCACCTTGCCGCCTGGCTGCACGACTGCGGCAAGATCACCAGCCCCGAATACGTGGTGGACAAAGCCGTCAAACTGGAAACCATCCAGAACCGCATCCATGAAATCCGCACCCGCTTCGAGGTGCTGCACCGGGATGCCGACATCGCCTGCCTGACCGCCATCCTGGATGGGGAAAACGCAGACCAGGCCCGTCAGCAGCGGGATCAGACGCAGCAGACCCTGCAGGAGGAATTTGCGTTTATCGCCAAAGCCAATATTGGTGGCGAATTCATGGATGAGGCCGACATTGCCCATATCCGGAGCATTGCCCTGCGCCCCTGGCAGAGACATTTCAGCGACCGTATCGGCCTTTCCAGTGATGAGCGCCAGGCCCTGAAAGGCGCCCCCGAGGAAAACCTGCCGGCCACCGAAACGCTGCTGGCCGACAAGCCATCACACCTGCGCGAATGGGGAGATCAGGTGCCGCCGGTGCAAAAGGATGATCCCCGCAATCGCTGGGGATTCGATATGGCATTGCCTGAGTATGCGTTCAACCGGGGAGAAATCCACAACCTGACGATTGCCAAAGGCACCCTGACGGACGAAGAACGATTCAAGATCAACGAGCACATCGTTCAAACCATATGCATGCTCGACGCCCTGCCCCTGCCCGACCGTCTTGCCAATGTGCCGCACCTCGCCGGCACCCATCACGAGCGAATGGATGGCAAAGGCTACCCCTGCAGGCTCACCAGTGAAGAGATGGGTATTCCCGAACGCATTATGGCGGTGGCCGATGTGTTCGAGGCGCTGACGGCCGTTGACCGCCCCTATAAGGAAGGCAAAACCCTCACCCAGGCTCTGACCATCATGTCGCGCATGGTGGACGAGGGCCATATCGACCGGACCGTGTTCGAGCTGTTTGTGCGGTCCGGAACCTACCGGCGCTATGGAGAACAACACCTTAGGCCAGATCAAATTGATGAGGTTGATGAAAGCCAGTTCATGAAACCTGACTGAAAACCCGTATACTTTGCGACTGATCTATCGTTTCTGAAGGGATATCCATGCTGTTTGCAATCATAATTGGTGGTCTGATCGGGTACGCGTTCGGCAAATTCCCCGGCTTTCTTATCGGCGCGGCCCTCGGCGCGTTTCTCATGCAGCGTCTGAAAAGCCGCCTGCTGGGCAAGCTCCAGAACATACAATTGGGCTTCGTGGACTCGGTTTTTGCCGTCATGGGCGCCCTGTGTAAAGCCGACGGCGTTGTCAGCCAGGATGAAATCCAGATGGCGGAATCCCTGTTCGTGCGCTTCCGGCTGTCGGAAGAACAGAAAGCCTCCGCCAAGGCCGCGTTCAACCGGGGCAAGGAACCGGACTTCGACCTGGAGGCCGAGTTGAGTCACTTCCTGCGGATCAGTGGCGGGCAGCCGGCATTGCTGCAGATGTTTCTCCAGGTGCAGGTATCCGCAGTCGCGGCCGATGGCGTGGTGCATCCCGCCGAACATGAAATGCTGGTGCGAATCGCCCGCGGGCTGGGACTGCCGGAAAGCCAGGTGGACCAGTTGGAAGCCATGCTTCGCGGCGCCCACGCCGGCCAGGCTGGCGGTGCACGCCCCTCATCGGCACAACAGGTCGACGACGCCTACAAGGCCCTTGGGGTATCCCCCTCCGCCAGCGATGAGGAAATCAAGAAAGCCTACCGCAAGCTGATGAGTGAAAACCATCCGGACAAACTGGCAGGACGCGGGCTACCGGAAAGCATGCGGGAAATGGCCGAAGAGCGGACACGGGAAATCAGCCATGCCTACGATGTCATCAAGGACGCCAGAAAATGACCATGCGGGAACAGCCAGACAGCATCCATGCCTTTCAGGACGATGCCCTGGGCCATCACGATGCTACCGCGCTGGCTGACCTGATTCGCCGGGGCGAGCTGTCTGTGGCCGACGTCACCGCTGCGGCCATCGCCCGTGCACGCCAGGTTGAACCGTTTATTCAGGGCATCGCGTATGAGGCCTTTGACCAGGCCCAGAATCGCACGGCAACCGGCGGCTTTTTCTACGGGGTTCCCACCTTTATCAAGGACAACACCGATATTGCGGGCATGCCAACCCGCCATGGTTCGGAAGCCGTGCCATCCCGGGCGGCGACCAAAACCAGCCCGTTTGCAGAGCAGATGCTGGCCCAAGGTTATGTGTGCCTCGGCAAGAGCACACTGCCGGAGTTCGGTTTCAACGCTTCCACCGAACACGCCAGCGCACCACCGTCACGAAATCCCTGGAACCTCGCCTATTCCACCGGGGCCTCGTCCGGCGGCTCCGCTGCGCTAGTGGCCGCGGGCGTGGTGCCCATAGCCCACGCCAACGACGGTGGTGGCTCCATTCGGATACCCGCTGCCTGCTGTGGTTTGATCGGCCTGAAACCCAGCCGCGGCCGCCTGGTGGATAATGAAGCAGCCAAATCCCTGCCCATCAATATCGTCAGCGACGGCGTAGTGACCCGCAGCGTACGTGATACCGCCCGCTTCTACGCTGAGGCGGAAAAGCACTATCGCAACCGCAAGCTGCCCCCCATAGGCATGGTCGAGGGGCCGTCGCAGCGTTCCATGACCATCGGCCTGGTGCTGGACTCCATCAACGGTCATGCCACTGACAGGGCAACCCGCGAGACGGTAGAGCACACCGCGCGCCTGCTGGAGAGCATGGGGCACCGCGTTGTACCGATGGATGTGCCCATCGCGTCCTCGTTCCCGGACGATTTCGCCCGCTACTGGGGCATGCTGGCGTGTGGCGTCAGGGCCAGCGGCAGGAAACTGATGCACCCGGAATTCGACAAGTCGCGGGTGGACAGCCTGACCAAGGGGCTCGACAGAATGTTCCGCCGACAGCTCCACAAACTCCCGGCCACCCTGTGGCGGCTTCGCCGCAGTTACCATGACTACGCAAGGGCAGTCGCCGGCTTTGACGCCATTCTGACCCCGGCCCTCGGCCACACCACGCCGGAAATAGGTTACCTGAATCCGGAGCAGGAGTTTGACACCCTGTTCGAGCGCCTCACCCGCTATGTCAGCTTCACGCCTTTGGCAAACGCCACCGGAGCCCCGGCGATCGCTGTTCCCATGGGGCAAACCGACAATAACCTACCGGTCGCAGCTCACTTGATGGGTCGCCACGGCGGTGAACAAACTCTGCTAGAGTTGGCGTATTCGCTGGAGGAGGAATATTCTCTCTACTATGCATGAACACTCAACCTTTGTGAGTTATCACAAGGCCCTGATGGAGCTGAGTCACAATTCCGGCTTTATCAGGCAACAAAGACACCACAAGCTTTCAGCATTAGCGTCCCTTTGTGGACGCCTGCTGGAGGTGGAAAGAGTGAGCGTGTGGTTCTTCCCTCCGGAGCGGGACCGGATTACCTGCGAATGCCTGTATGACGAACGCAATGTGCCTGAAGCCCGCCAGCAAAGCATTGCCTCCGTTGAGGAGGACCTGAGCCCCGTCAACCTCTATCGCTCAGACCATCCCGGCTATTTTCAGGCGATCGTCGAAGAAAGAATTCTGGCAGTCAATGACGCTCGCAACGATCCCCGAACCTCCAGCTTCAATTCGGATTACCTGCCGTCGGTCGGGATTCACTCCATGCTCGATGCTCCGATATTCGATGGTTCCCGCCTCAGCGGCGTGGTGTGCCTGGAAGCCTGTCATCCGAGGGAGTGGACACTGCCGGAGCTCTCGTTTGCCGTTTCCATTGCCGACACTATCAGTCTTATCAACACCCATGATGCGTGGATTAATTCAAAAAGAGCGCTGGATTTCATCTCCCGGTTCGACACGCTCACGGGGCTCGCCAATATTGATTCCCTGAAGGATCGCGTGATTCACCTGGCGGAAAAAATCCACCGGCGCAAAACGGGCAGCCTGGCGCTGATCTGGGTCGACGTGGACCGCCTGAAAGCCATAAACGACGGTCTGGGACCGCAGGCCGGCGACAGCGTTATTGCGGAGATTGGTCAGCGTCTCAAGGCACTGCGTCTTGAGGGCAAGGACCTGCTGGCCCGAATCGGCGGCGATGAGTTTGCAATACTGATCCGTCACCACACCCAGGCAGACGTCCTGAACGACACGACAGACCGTATCCTTCTGGCCATAGGACAACCCATCCGGGTGGCAGGTCAATCCCTGAACATCAGCGCCAGCCTGGGCATCTGCCATCTCCCGGAAGATTGCCTGGAACCACAGGAACTGCTGCGCGGCGCGGAAGCAGCCATGTACCACGCCAAAAACCTCGGCCGGGCACGGGCCACCGTTTTTGATTCCGCCATCCAGGTCAGCGCCCAGTCGAGATTCGCCCTTGAGCGAGAGTTGCGGGCAGCCATCAGCAGTGACGCCCTGGATGTGTTCTACCAGCCCATTGTGGACCAATCGGGAGAAAAGATGGTGTGCATGGAAGCCCTGGTACGCTGGAATCACCCGCAGCGGGGGTGGCTGTCTCCCATAGAGTTCCTGGACATTGCCCGCGGCAGCGACCTGATGTACGCCCTGGGCGAATGCGTACTGCGCAGGGTTTGTGAAGACTGGTCCAAAGCGGATTCATCGGGGATTCAACTCCCCATCATCTCGGTCAACCTGTCTGCCGAACAGGTACTGACCATCGGCCTGCCTGACCGCATAACAGAGATATGCGCCAAGCAACGGATGCCGGTCAGTGCACTGCAGTTTGAAGTCACCGAGGACTCCATCCAGGGGGATTTCAACACCCTGGCCGGCGTGCTGGAAACCCTCGTCAAAGCCGGAGCAAAGCTCGCCATTGATGACTTTGGTACCGGTTATTCCTCGCTGGCGCGACTGAAGAGCCTGCCGTTCTCTCATATCAAAATCGATCGGTCATTTATCAATCATCTTCCCGATGACGAAAACGACTGTGCGATTACCCTTTCCATTATTGGCCTGGCCCGCGGGCTGGGGCTGTCTGTGGTGGCCGAAGGCGTGGAGACCGAGGCCCACGAACAATGGCTGATTGAAAAGGGATGCGACTTTCTCCAGGGCTATTTATACAGCAAGCCCCTGCCGTTCCATGAACTGATGGAACGTTATTTTTCGGCTGAGTTACGCTGAATTTCCTTCCAGGCCGCTGAATGCGCCGTCGTGCTGATCACAAAACCCGGGGAACAGCTCAAGCGCCCGGATAAAGCTCTGCTCCAGCGGGCAACGGATGCTCATCATTGTGCCCGTGGCCGGGTGTGCAAAGGCAATGCCGGTTGCAGCCAGTAACAACCGCCCTTCACCAAAGCGCTTGGCGAAATATCGGTTGTGGCGACCGCGCCCATGGTTGGCATCACCAATGATGGGATGACTGATGTGTTTCATGTGCCGCCGTAGCTGGTGCTTCCGGCCGGTTTTCGGCTCCAGTTCCACCACGGCATAACGGCTGGTGGGGTAGGTTTCCACGGCCACAGGAATTTCGGTGGTGGCCAGCCGCCGATAGTAGGTCAACGCGTCTCGAACCGGTTGGTCCTGGCCCTTCAGACGCCGGTCTTCAGGTTCCTCTTTCAGGGGGTGATCAATCACACCTTGCTCCGGGGGCCAGCCACGCACCACGGCCAGATAGGTCTTGGTCACCTCACCCGCCATCATTTGCAGGCCCAGTTGCCTCGCCGCCTCCGGATCACGAGCAAACACCAACACCCCGGAAGTCGGCCGATCCAGCCGATGCATCGGATACACATGCTCACCGCCGTTCAACGCCCGCGCATACTGCAGGGCGAACTCAGTTTCATGCCGGTCGATGGGGCTCCGGTGCACCAGCAGGCCCGCCGGTTTGTGCACCACCAGCAGTTGGGCATCCCGATACAGTTCGGTCAGGGGGTTGTGCTCAAACGTCATCGTCTGATGATCCCCCTGACTCTGCGCCCTACCCGGTCGCCAAGAACCAGCAGCGCCGGGGTCAATAGCAAGGTCAGGATGGTCGCAAAGGTCAGGCCGCCGGCAATGGCGCTGGAAAGCTGGGTCCACCACTGGGTGGATGGCGACCCGATACCGAGGGACGGGGTCAGCAAATCCACGTTGATGCCCAGCACCATGGGCATCAGACCCAGTACCGTGGTGATCGCCGTCAGTAATACCGGCCGCAAACGCAGGCAACCGGTTTCCAGTGCGGCTTCGAAGGCCTCAAGGCCGCTCTTTCGCATCTGATTGTAGGTGTCGATCAGGATGATGTTGTTGTTCACCACAATCCCGGCCAGGGCAATAATCCCCATCCCCACCATCACAATGCCGAATGACTGACCATTGAGCAGCAGCCCCAGCAGGACCCCCGCCGTGGAAAGCACGATCGCAGACAGGATCAGGAAGGTCTGATACAGGGAGTTGAACTGGGTCACCAGGATCAGCAGCATCAGCGCGATGGCCACCAGGAAGGCGGTGATCAGGAAGTTGGCCGCCTGTTGCTGGTCCTCGTTTTCTCCGCCCACCGTAACCGTCACACCCTCCGGGGGTTCCGGCATGTCCGCCTGCAGGCTGCGCAGCAATTCATCCACTCGGCGACCGGGTTCAATATCCGATTTGATGGTCACCGTGCGCTGACCATCCACCCGGACAATGCTGCCGGTCTTCTGCCCCGGCTCCAGGGACACAAACTCCGACAACGGCGCCTGGCCACGGCTGGTGTTGATGGTCTGGCGCTGGAACTGGTCCAGTTCGCGCCAGTTGTTCGGCACCCGCACCGCGATGTCCACTTCGTCCCGCACGTCCTCCGGCCGGTACGTTGCCAGGACCAGGCCGTTGGTGATCAGTCGCACGGCACTGCCGACACTCAGAACATCGGTGCCAAAGCGGGCCGCCGATTCACGATCCACCTGCAACTGCCATTCAATGCCCGGCAGGCTTCGGTCGTCTTCAATATCCACAAAACCGCTCATGGCGGACATGCGGTCCTGAATCTGGTTCACGTAGCGGTTGAGCTTCTCACTGTCCATGCTGCTCACTTTCAGCTCCACCGGCTTGCCATCCGCCGGACCGCCCTCCTGCTTGCGAAACTCCAGCTCAATTCCGGGGATGTCCTCGGTACGCGCCCGAAAATCCTCCAGAATCTCGTTTGCGGGCCGCCGGGTGAACCAGTCGGTAAACTGGAACTGCAACACGCCGACCACGTCCGGAGCCATCTGATTGCCCGCACTCACCATCGAACGGGCATAAAGCGCCTTGACCTCCGGCATGCCCTGCAGCCGTTCCTCCACCTCGCGGACGATACTGTCCCGC
This sequence comes from Marinobacter alkalisoli, assembly GCF_045449855.1. Lineage (NCBI taxonomy): Bacteria > Pseudomonadati > Pseudomonadota > Gammaproteobacteria > Pseudomonadales > Marinobacteraceae > Marinobacter > Marinobacter alkalisoli. The sequence goes on from NZ_JBJJLC010000031.1 coordinate 253,507, forward strand.
TCCCATATTGACAGGTCTCCCCTGGCCCGGACCTGCACCTGGGCAGAATCAGGCTCCACACTGGGGAAAAACTCCACGCCGTGATTGAACTTCGCATAACCGGCGTAAATCACAATAATCAGCCCCAGCACGCCCAGCAGTGTCAGGCCGGGACGGCCCAGTAAAGTGGCCAGCACCTTGCGGTAGCCGGCCATCATGACGCCGCCGCCCATGGACTGCCGGGCCCGCTTGCCGCCACTGACAGCCCCCAGTACCGGCAGGAACACCAGCGCCATCAGCAGCGAGGCCGCCAGGCAGATAATCACCGTGGTGGGCAGGAACTTCATGAACTCACCCACCACGCCCGGCCAGAACAGCAACGGCGCAAATACCGCCAGGGTGGTTGCGGTGGAGGCGATGATCGGCCAGGACATGCGGCTTGCCGCCTGTGCCCAGGCGGACCGGACGCCCAACCCTTCCGACAGGTTTCGATCCGCCAGTTCCGATACCACGATGGCGCCATCCACCAGCATGCCGGCCACCAGGATCAAGCTGAACAGAACAACGATATTGAGGGTCAGCCCCATGCCCCAGATCACCAGGATGCCGGTCAGGAACGCACCGGGGATGGTCAGGCCCACCAGCACCGCCGAGCGCGGCCCCATAGCGGCGATGATCACAATGATGACCAGTACAATGGCGGTCAGTACGTTATTCAACAGGTCGCTGAGGATGTCGCGGACTTCCATGGACTGATCCATGATGTAGCGAACATCCAGCTCCTCCGGCAATTCGGAGTCCGCCGCCTCGATCAGCCCCCGAACCTGGGCGATGGTTTCGATGATGTTGGCGCCTGCCCGTTTGGAGACTTCCAGCACCAGCGCGGGCTCACCATTGATACGGGCAAATCCGGTCGGGTCCTTGAAGGTACGCTGCAACATGGCCACGTCGCCAAAGGTGACCACCGTGTCGCCGTCCACCTTGATCGGCATGGACATCACATCTTCAATATTCTCGATCACCCCAGGTACTTTCATCGCCATCCGCCCGGCGCCAGTATCCAGGCTGCCGGCCGCGACCAGCTGGTTGTTGCGGGAAATCAGGGTGGCCAACTGGTCGAAATCAACCCCGTAGCTTTCCAGCACCTGGGGGTCCACCACCACCTCCAGCAGGTCTTCCCGGTCGCCGCCGATGTCGACTTCCAGCACTTCCGGAATACCCTCAATGGCATCCTGAAGCCGCCGCGCAATGGTGATCAGCTCCCGCTCCGACAATGGGCCGGAAAGGCCGACCGACAGCACCGGGAACAGGGACACGTTGATTTCATTCACCCGGGGCTCATCCGCTTCCTGGGGAATCTTGGCGCGGGCGGTATCGACTTTCTCCCGCACATCCTGGAGAGCCTTGTCGGGATCGAAGCCGGCGTCAAATTCCAGCATCACCGAGGCGTGCCCTTCCGAGGAAGTCCCCTTCATTTCCTTGACGCCTTCCAGTGAGCGCAGTTCCTGCTCCATCGGCCGCACCAGCAAGCGCTCACCGTCTTCCGGGCTGATCCCCTCCAGTGTCATGGAGACATAGATCATCGGAATGGTGACATCCGGGTTGGCTTCTTTGGGAATACTATAGAAAGCCGCAATGCCCCCAAGAATGAGGAAGGTCAGGGTCAGAAGACTGGTGCGGCTGCGGTCCATGGCCGCAAGAATCAGTGTGCGCATGCTGTTCAGCCCCGGTTACGCGAGCGGTCAACCGGCTGCACTTCCTGCCCGATGGACACGAAGCCACCACCACGGGTGATCAGGCGGATTTCATCCGGCAGCCCGCTGACCCAGGCGCCGTCGGTGGTCACATTCAGCAAAGTCACGTTGCGGAACACCACCTGGTTATTGTCATCCACATAGCGCACACCCGGACGACCATCGTCCCCAAGGGAAAGGTAAGCCGGCGACAGGAAAGTCGCCCGGGTTTCCGGTAACGCAATCCGTAGCGTGGCGCTGCCACCGGCAACCCGCCGGAGATCCGGGTTTTCCACCGCCACCTCCACAGCGAAGCTGCGGGTTTCCGGGTTTGCGGCGCTCGCAACGAAGCTCACCTCCCCTTCCAGGGAACCGCCATTGAGCAAACGAATGGAAACGCTCTGGCCTTCCGCGACGTCGGCAACGGACTGCTGGGGGATTTGCCCGGTCGCTTTCAGGCGTTCGACCTGGACCAGTTCGAGCATGTCCGTACCCGGCTGAACCAGACTGCCCAGATCCACATGCCGGCGGTTTACGATCCCTTCAAAGGGCGCTCTGGGCGCGAGATCGCTGACGGCCTCCCGGGCCTGCGCCAGTTCCGCGCGGGCGCCGGACAGATCGCTTTCCAGCCCGAGGATTTCCGACTGACTGGCCAGGTTACTGGACCCCAGGCGGCGTGCGGCAGCCAGGTCTGCCTCCAGCTTCCGGATGCGGGCCTGCCACCGGTCCACGCCGGACTGGCGACCATCGTCGGACAGGCGCAGCAGAGTCTGGCCTTGTTCCACACGCTGGCCCTGATCCACCAACAGTTCTTCGACCGTGCCGCTGACGCCGGCGCTGATCGCCACCGTCCGCCACGGCTCCAACTGCCCCTGCAACATCAGGCCCGGTTCATAGAGGCGCGCCTGCAGGGTTTCCACTTCCACACTGGGGAGCTCTCCGCCGGCGGACTCTTCCATGTCCGGCGCTTCCTGTTGCGCCACTTTCACCTCGCCACTGGCCATCCACAGCACAAGTGCGATGATCACCAGTAATGACAACCCAAGGGAGCCCCACCTGCTCTTGCTCATGTTCTTCTCGTTTGTTGCGCATGCATTGAGGAATCAAACGGTAGCACAAAAATGTGGAATCAGGGGTTGCGCTGGCCTCCATTGCCGGGTTAACTTTTCACTATCGTAAACAAAGTTTGAGCAAGCGCACTTATCTCATGAACTTCAACGCTGTAATCGTCCTTGTGAAGCTAGTCCTGGTGGTCGTGGTACCGTCCGGGGGCTTTTGCGTGGACAAGCGGGTGAGATAGCGACAAACCTGACAAGACACCAAGAGCCCCCGGCACCGAAAGGTCCCGGGGGCTTTTTTTTGCGTAAGAAAAAGGGAAAACGACCATGAACGGCGCACAGCACATTCTTGAAGCGTTCCACCGCCACACCATCAGCACGGTTTTCGGTTATCCGGGCGGCTGCATCATGCCGCTATACGACGCGCTGGTGGATGATGTCGGGGTGGAGCATGTGCTGTGCCGCCATGAGCAGGGCTGCGCCCTGGCCGCCGACGGCTATGCCCGGGCCAGTGGCAAGCTGGGCGTATGCATCGCCACCTCCGGCCCCGGCGCCACCAACCTGATTACCGGCGTGGCTAACGCCCACCGGGATTCCATCCCCATGCTGGTAATCACCGGGCAGGTGCCCTCCGGCCTGATCGGCACAGATGCCTTCCAGGAAACCGACGTATTGGGCATGACCCTGGGTATCGTCAAACACAGCTATCTGATTGACGACGCTGACACCCTGCCCGCCATCATGGAAGAAGCCATTGAACTGGCCCAGAGCGGCCGGCCAGGACCGGTATGGATTGATATTCCCAAGGACCTGTTACTCACTGACGTTGCCGATACCTCCTGCTCCCTGTCGGAGCTACAGCCCACCAGCAGCCCGGATTTGACCGAAGCACTGGCCATGCTGCGCACCGCCCGCAAGCCCCTGCTCTACAGTGGCGGCGGCATCAGTCTGGCCCATGCCGAGGACAACTTCCGCGCCTTTGCCGAGTCGTCAGCCATGCCGGCGGTGGTCACCCTCAAGGGGATTGGCAACGCCGGCAAGCACAATCCCTACAACCTCGGCATGCTGGGAATGCACGGCTCCCGAGCCGCCAACAAAGCGGTGGACGAATGTGATCTGTTGTTCGTCATCGGCGCCCGTCTGGATGACCGCGCCACCGGCCAACTGGACGGCTTTGCTCCCAATGCAAAGATGATTCACATTGACGCCGACGCTGCTGAGATCAACAAACTGCGCCCGGCCGATTTGGCCATTCGCGGGGACCTGAACGACATTCTCACGGCATTGACCACCGCCTTGCAGGACAAACCACTGGCCATCGGAGACTGGCGAAAACAGTGCCGTACCTGGCACACCACAGCCGGCTTCCACGCCGCCGACAATGAAGAAGCCCTGGCGCCCATCACCGGCCCGGCGTTTATCCGCCAGCTCTCCCGCGTCGCGCCGGACGACACCGTCATTGCCTGCGATGTCGGCCAACACCAGATGTGGGTGGCCCAGCACTACGAGTTCGACCATCCTCGCCATCATCTGACCAGCGGAGGCCTCGGCACCATGGGCTTCGGGCTGCCGGCTGCCATCGGCGCCCAGTTTGCTGACCGCAACAGCACCGTTATCAACGTAACGGGCGATGGCTCGTTCATGATGAACGCCCAGGAGCTGGCCACCATCCGTCGCTACAACCTGCCGGTCAAACTGATCGTAATGGACAACCAGTGCCTGGGCATGGTCCGCCAGCAGCAGGAGCTGTTCTACAACAACCGGGAAAGCCAGATCAATCTGGACGACAACCCCGACTTCGTGGCCATGGCCCGGGCGTTCGACATCCCGGCATTGCATATTGAACGCACCGACCAGATTCGGCGGGGCATCGAAACCATCCTGGCCTACAACGGCCCAATGTTGCTGCACGTGGCCATCAGCCGGGAAGAGAATGTATGGCCCATCGTAAAACCCGGCGCCAGTAACCGCGAGATGATCGACGAAACCCAGCGCACCAGCACTGCAAACAAGGAGAACGTAGCATGACCCCGCAAGCGGATACCTCAATACCCAGTTACACTCTCAACTGCCGCATGACCCGGGAAACCGCCGCCCTGGAGCGCCTGTGCCAGGTGGTCCGCATTCGCGGGTTCCGGATTGCCCGAATGGCCGTTGAAACCACCGGGGATCATCTCGACATCGCCCTCACCCTGGAGGGCACACGGCCAATTGCCATGCTTCAGTCCCAGCTGTTGAAGCTCCATACGGTGGCTGACGTTTGCCATGAGCAGGTTTCTTTGGTCCGGGCTCGTATGGCCTGACTTTGGGGGATATGTTGTTTGTAGCCTGAGGTATTGGCGGGCAGGTAGGGGGTGGGGGTCTCAAAAGACACCCCCACCCCCTACCGACAGGCAAAGCCGATATCGCTAAAGGCTTCGGCTAATCCAACCTACTATTAATCAACAAATCACTCACTTCGTGAACCCGCCTTGGTATCTCGGCGCGGGGTGGCAGGGGGATTTTTTGCCGGAATAAAGGT